>JBOGEK010000305.1:0-2440 GCA_050743645.1 Acidothermaceae bacterium | reverse complement strand
GTCCCATCTTGCGCCAACGTCATCAGGGCGTCGTCGAGGTCGATGCTCGCCACGATCGCTTTTTGCGACGAGATCGCACCGATGCGGGTGAAGGGCGGGACGTCCGGGTTGAGGAAGTCCTCATGCGTCGATTTTGCCGTATGCGCGCTCGCCACTACGTCTACTTGAGGTCGAGTCGGACTACGGACCAGTGGAGGCCGCTGTCCGTCGTCCGCCACAACTCGCTACTGCCGTCGTGATAGCGGATGATCGCAAAACCGCTTGCCAAGTTGGTAAATCCGATGAAGCTCGAGCCTGTAGCGCCCTTCCCTATCGCGTCGGCTAGTTCAACGCGGCCGCTGTTCGCCGACAATCGAGTCAAGCTGCTCGTCGCGATGTTGTAGAGGATCGCGCTTTTGGTGTCGATCGCTCCGATGCCTCCCGGGCCGGCATTGCCGAAATGAGCGCCGGTCGGTCGCCAACTGGCACCACGGTCGGTCGAGACCGCTATTTCCGTTGAGCTGCCGGTCAGGCAGCTTCCCCACACGGCAGTCGACGAGTTCGACAACGAACCACCGAGTTCTTGGAGGCAGGGACCGACGTGGTCTGTGAATGCCCTGCCTGGTGCCGCTACCAACGCGTGATCTAGGTCGCTGTCGCGGAAGGGCCCCGAGGCCAGTACGGTCACCGTGCCGTCTTGGTCGACGATGCTCGGTTGAGCGGCTCCGAGCTCGAAGGGCATCGCAACGCGGGCCCAGTGCTGAGGCGAATTGCCATACGGTGTCGAATAAATCGCGTAGTGCGCGTCAGATGCGAGCGATGGCGGTAGCGTCGGCATTCCCGTCTGCGACAGGTCGACGACCGCCCAGGCCACGCCGTTGGCGGCGACGAGATCGACGACGGCTCCTGGGATTCCAGACACGGCCGACCACGACGATCCGCCGTTCGTCGTCGAATACAGCGCCGTGTCAAACGCCCAACCGTCATTCGCGTCACCGAATCGAATGCTAGCGACGAACATGGCGCCCGCGGGTTGACGCATCAGCGGATTGGCTACCGGTAGCTCGGGCTGACCCACGGTGAAATGCACGCCGCCGTCAATCGTGTGCGCGAGAATCCCGGCCGATGCCGTTTCATTCGCGTAGGTGGTGGTCGAATAGCCCAGCACCCACCAATCGTTCGTGCTGATCGCGCTGACAGAGAGTGCATTGAACACCGTCGGTGCGTTCGAAGCGTCGGACGCTGACATGAGTGGCAGCGATGCTTTTGGCGTCGCAGACTCGATTGCGAGGCTCGTGACCGGGCTCGCAATGGGCGCCCCCATCGGCCGGCTCGCTGACGGATTTGGAGCGGGCGACGGCAAGCCCGGCGACGACGCAATCGCCTGGTGATTGTCAGCCGTCACCGAGCTTGCACCGCGCGGATGCAACGCGAAGGCTGAAGCGACGATGGCGACGACCACGACGCCGGCAATCGCACTCGTTGCGCTCCGCCGTTGCTGACGACGTCGGGCACCTTCGTGGATTCGGGCCAGCGCATTCGCGGTCGGTTCGATCGAAAGCCGCTGCGAACGCAGCACGTTTCGCAGTCGCCGCTCGAGGTCGTCGCTGCCGTCGTCCATCGGGGCCATCGGCTTAAAACTTCACGACCGACCAATGCGAACCGCCGTCGGTGGTACGCCAAAGCTGCCTACCGTTGTCAATCTCGGGAATCGCGAAGCCAACGGACGGCGTGGTGAATCCGACGAACGAGAACACCGTCGATGCAGGCACAGAAGGTTGTGACACCTTGGCGGTGGAGCCGTCGGAGCCGACGCGGCGCAGTTGACCGCCAGCCGAGACGATCGCGGACTTCGCATCGACCGCGCCGATAGCAACCGACGATCCCGACAGCTTGGACTCAGCCGTTTGCCACGATTTGCCGAGGTCGGGGGAGAAATAGACACCCGAAGGGCTGCTGCCGCTTGACGTGCACGCCAACCAGAGCGCGTCGGCGCTGGCCGACAGCGGTTCGCCTGACGATCCGGCGCATGGTGGCGTGCCGAGGGTGGTGAAGTTGGTATCGGTGCCCGCGGTGGCCGCGAGCACGTTGCCCGATTGCGCATCGAGGCCGATCACGGTGGCCGCCGTCCCTTGTACGGCAAGGGCGGGCTCGGCCGGGCCGAATGCGACGGCGAAGTTGGCTAGCTCCCAACTGCCGCCGGGATAGGCGGCTGTGTACACGTGATAGCTCGGGCCCGACGATGCGCCGGCTCCGCCGAACACAATCGCCCACGCGCGCCCGCTCGCGAC
This sequence comes from Acidothermaceae bacterium, assembly GCA_050743645.1. GTDB lineage: Bacteria > Actinomycetota > Actinomycetes > Acidothermales > Acidothermaceae > JBOGEK01. The sequence continues at coordinate 170 of JBOGEK010000305.1, read as the reverse complement.
TTCGAGTTTCTCGACGCTGCCGGGAATGTCGACGGCGCTCCAGTGGTCGCCGCCGTCGGTCGTCTGCCACAACCCGCCGCCGTAGGCCCAGCCGTCGTTGCTATCGACGAACCGAACGTCGGAAATCGTGTCGCTGCCGAAAACATCGTTGTTTCCGGGCACATCAGCAA
>JBOGEK010000304.1:0-2137 GCA_050743645.1 Acidothermaceae bacterium | reverse complement strand
TCCCCGGCTCGTATCTCGTCGGCTTCTACGAGCTCCGACCGCTGCCCTACGCCGAGAACTCCTACGCCAACCCCGAGTCGAGCCAATCAATCGTCAACGTGACGAACGGCAAGCTGATCCGACTGTTGGTCGACGACGAGCCCTTCGACGTCCGCTACGGAAAGCTCATCTCGCACGAACGAGTGCTCGACCTCCGTGCTGGCACGTTGACCCGGGTTGCCGACTGGGAATCGCCTGCAGGCAAGCGGGTACGGGTGAAATCGACTCGGTTCGTGTCGTTCAAGCAACGTGCGATCGCCGCGATCCAGTACGAGGTCGAGGCGATAGATAACGACGTCCGGCTCGTCGTGCAGTCGGAGTTGGTCGCCAACGAGAATGTGCCCGCGCAAAGCGACGACCCGCGCGAGGCCGCTGCTATGGAGCAACCTCTCGACGCGGTCGACCAGACCCACTCCGAATACGGCGTCGTGCTGGTGCATCGCACTAAACGCAGCAACCTGCAGATGGCCGCCGCGATGGGTCATGTCTTCGACGGCCCCGACGCCGACGAAGTCGTCACCGAGACCCACGTCACGCCAGATTGGGCGCGCACGACCGCGGTTTGCTCGTTGACGCCCGGAAAATGCCTGCGCCTGGTGAAAATCGTCGGGTACGGCTGGTCGGCGATGCGCTCCGAGCAGGCACTTCGCGACCAAGTCGCCGGCGCGATCAGCGCAGCCAGGCTCACGGGATTCGACGGCATGCTCGCCGAACAGCGCGAATACCTCGACGATTTCTGGGACGCTGCAGACGTCGAGGTCGACGGCGACGACCAGATCCAGCAAGCTGTGCGGTTCGGGCTCTTCCATATCTTGCAGGCAGGCGCGCGTGCAGAGGGCCGCGGAATTGCCGCGAAAGGCTTGACCGGCCCCGGCTACGACGGGCACACGTTCTGGGATACAGAGCGCTTCGTCCTGCCCGTGCTCAGCTACACCCGCCCTGATGCCGCCGCACACGCCTTACGGTGGCGTCACTCCACCCTCGATCTCGCTCGACAACGCGCCGCGACATTGGGATTTCGTGGCGCGGCCTTTCCGTGGAGAACGATTCATGGCGAAGAATGCTCGGGCTATTGGCCCGCGGGCACGGCCGCCGTCCATGTCACTGCCGACATCGCAAATGCGCTCGACCGATACACGGCTATCACGGGTGACGAGTCAGTCGAACTCGACGGCGGTGTCGAACTGCTCGCCGAGACCGCGCGCTTCTGGATTTCGGCCGGACACTTCGGCCATGACAAGAAGTGGCACGTTTCCGGCGTCACCGGCCCTGACGAATACACCGCGCTGGTCGACGACAACATCTTCACGAACCTGGCCGCGGCGCATGCCTTGCATCGAGCCGCTGATGCCGTGCGGCGCTACCCCGAGCTCGCAACGCAACTCGATGTTCACGACGACGAAGCAGCAATCTGGGAGGCAGCCGCGGCGGCGGTTTTTCTGCCGTACGACTCGACAATGCAGGTGCACGAGCAGAATGCCGGCTTCACGATGCTGCCCGAATGGGACTTCGAGTCGACGCAGGACAAGTACCCGCTGATGCTGCACGCGCCGTATTTCGACATCTACCGCAAGCAGGTCATCAAGCAGGCCGACCTCGAGTTGGCGATGGCGGCGTTCGGGCACTACTTCGACGAAGACGAGATGGCTAGAAACGTCGACTACTACGAACGGCGAACGGTGCGCGACTCGTCGCTTTCGGCAGGCATCCAGGCGGTGATCTGCGCCCGCGTCGGGCATCTCGAACTGGCACACGATTACGCCTACGAGTCGGCGCTGATCGACTTGCAGGATCTTCACCAGAACAGCCGCGACGGGTTGCACATCGCGTCTCTGGCCGGCGCCTGGCTCGCACTGGTCGCGGGATTCGGCGGACTTCGCGACGACAATGCCCAACTGTGCTTCGACCCGCAACTACCACCAGATCTGAATCGAATCTCGTTCACGCTGCGCTGGCACGGTTTGCGGCTACGGGTTGACATCACTCGCGATGCCGCCACCTACACGTTGCGCGACGGCCCCGATGCGCAGCTCACCCTCAAGCACGCCGCCGACGAAATCACGGTGCGAGCGGGCGAACCGGTCCGTCGTCCGATCAC
>JBOGEK010000303.1:0-2336 GCA_050743645.1 Acidothermaceae bacterium | reverse complement strand
TCACCCACCTGTTCCAACGGCTCATTGCGCGCGCCAACCTGCCGAAGATCCGGTTCCACGACCTCCGGCACACCAACGCGAGCATCGCGCTGGCCGCCGGCCTGCCCATGAAGACCGTCAGCGACCGGCTCGGCCACAGCACCACGGTCATCACGTCGGACCTGTACACGCACGTCGTCCCAGCCGTCGCGAGGGATGCTTCGCAGCGCATCGCGAACGCGATACCGCGCCGCGAACGCCCGAACGACAGCCCAGTCTCTGAACCGATGTCTAGCGAATGTCTAGCGAGCGAGGCCCGCGCGGGCCTCCGAAAGGTGCAGTGATCATGCAAAAGCCCAGGTCAGAAGGGGTGGGCCGCCGGGGGATCGAACCCCGAACCCGCGGATTAAAAGTCCGCTGCTCTGCCAGTTGAGCTAACGGCCCGGTGGATCCGTACTTTAGCTCGGAGAGCCTTCGGGACTTCCCTGGGGACAACTCCGGATCCCGCCAAAGACACAGTGTGGCAGGTCGCGGTGCGCGGCAGGCGTCCGACCACGTCAGCGAACACGAGCGTGGTAGCCCGCCACAATCAACCACGCGACGCGATCTACAACACCGTCGAAGCTCCGAACGCGGTCGGTTTCGCATCCCGCCTGCGGCTGGTTGACTGAGCGCCGTGAATCAACCGCGCGACGCCGAGGCCATCGTCAAACAGTTGCTGGCCGCTGCGACGCCCGAGCAGAGCCGGGCACTCCTCGACGGCCTGCTCAACGGCCGAGTCTCGAGCATCTTCGAGAAGCTGGACGCCGAGCCGACGCCCACGCTGCGTCCGGCCCCAGCGTCTGCCGACGTCCGCGGGTTCCGGGTTCGTCTCGACTTGCACGGAGCTAAGCCACCCGTCTGGCGTCGGCTCGAGTTGGCCGGCAACCTGACGCTGCCCCGGGTGCACGACGTGATCCAGGCGGCGATGGGCTGGACTGACAGCCACCTGCACCGGTTCCGAACCGGTGCCGACCACCGGTCGCCGTATTTCGTCACTGCTTTCGATCTCGACGAGGGCGACGAAGGCGTCCTCGAAGACGACGTCCGGCTTGATCAAGTGGTCGGTGCCGCGGGGGATGCGATCTGGTACGAGTACGACTTCGGTGACGGCTGGGACCACGTTCTCAAGGTCGAGGAAGTGCTGAACGAACCGCCTACGACGGCCTCGTGTCTCGGGGGCCGGATGGCGTGCCCGCCGGAGGATTGTGGCGGGATCGGCGGCTACGAGGAGCTGGCGGAATGGGTGCGTAGCGGGTACGCCGAAACGCTGCTTCCCGAAGCCTTTGATGACGCCGCCCACGGGCGCGACTGGCTGCCGCTCGATTGGCACCCCGATCAATTCGATATCGATGAGGCGAACGATGCGCTGGCCGTGGCGTCCGCCGAACCGGTCGTCGTCACCAACGAGCTCGCGGATCTGCTCGAGCAATTGGAACGGCGCGGCCTCGGTCGCTTGCGGGAGGTACTCGGCCGGCCGGTCTCGCACGGGCCGACCGACGTCTCCGACGACGACGCCGCCCATCTAGTCGAGCCCTACCGAATCCTCCTCGACGTCGTCGGCGACGGCGTGGCGCTGACCTCCGCGGGCTACCTGCCACCCAAGGTTGTCGAGCAGTTCGCCGAGGCCGCGGGCATCACCCGGTGGTGGATCGGCAAAGCCAACCGCGAAGACCTGACGCCGCCTGTCGCGGCCGCCCGCGAGACTGCGCGAGCCATCGGGCTGGTCACAGTCCGAAAGGGCCGGCTCAAACCGACCGCTGCTGGTATCCGCGTTCGCCATGATTCTCGAGCACTGCTGCAGCACATCGTCGGGCGCCTTCCGTTGGGCACGAAGGATTTCGACCGCCAAGCTGGCTGGATGGCACTGGCCGCGGTCGGCAGCGGCACCCCGGCCGAGGAGTGGCACGAGACCATCAGTGACCTGCTGGCCGACCTCGGCTGGCGAACCGACCGGGACCCCTACTCGCGGCCCAGCGCACACAGCACCACGTTGGTCGTGCTCGAAAACCTGGCCGGGGCCGCTCGCATCGGTTGGCGTGTGACAGGCACCCACCTTGCCCTAGCTGCGACCGCGCGGCGGGTGATCCGTCCGCGTTGAAGACGTCACCAATACAAGCGATAGCGCACTCGGTTCATCCTTCAATCGCCTCCTGCAGTGCGGCGCCGATCGCCAACAGCTCGGCCTCGGTATCCGGTCGGCCGATCAGGCTGACCCCAACGGGCAACCCGCTTCGGCGACCGACGCCCGCGGGCAGGCTCACCACCGGAAACCCCGTCCAATCCCAGAAATAGGTGAGCGACACGAGATCGGCGTC
>JBOGEK010000302.1:0-1720 GCA_050743645.1 Acidothermaceae bacterium | reverse complement strand
AGTCAGCACCGCGAAACGCGCCTGCCGCTAAGGCGGCCAGCAGTTCGTCGTCCGGACTTAATGATCTTCACCGCGCCCCTAGCGAAGTGCCGCTGGGGGCGCGAGTCATGTCTGTTAGCGTCCGCTCATGCCTTTGGATCAGTCGTTCACTGGGCGCACCTATCCGCCCACATCGCCCTATCTCGTCGGGCGCGAAAAGATCCGCGAGTTCGCCGCGGCGATCGGTGACGCGAATCCCGCCTACTCCGACGTCGAAGCGGCCCGGGCGCTCGGCTACCCCGATGTGATCGCGCCGCCCACTTTCGCGATCGTGGTATCGCTGCCCGCCGCTCACCAGGTGGTGCTCGATCCGGCGCTTGGCCTCGACTACAGCCGGGTGGTGCACGGCGAGCAGCGGTTCGAGATCGTTCGCCCCATGCATGCGGGCGACGAGGTGAGCGTCGTGGCCACCGTTGAGAAGATCCGGTCGGTCGCGGGCAACGACATCATCACTACTCGCGGCGAGATCAGCACGACGGACGGCGAACTGGTGGCCACGGCTTTCTCAACTCTGGTGTCGCGGGCGCCCGACGAGGTGCCCGCATGACGCTGCTGAATTATGCCGACGTCGAAGTTGGTGAGCCGCTGCCGACCCGCAGCTTTCCGATCACCCGCGCCGATCTCGTTCGCTACGCCGGCGCTTCTGGCGACTTCAATCCGATCCACTGGAATCAGCGCTTTGCGGTCGGCGTCGGGCTGCCCGACGTGATCGCGCACGGCATGTTCACGATGGCGACCGCCGCCCGTGCGGTGACCGATTGGGTTGGCGACCCGGGTGCGGTGGTCGAGTACAGCGTGCGGTTCACCAAGCCCGTCGTCGTTCCCGACGACGGCACCGGCGCGCTGCTGCACGTCGACGCCGCGGTGGCCGAAAAGCTCGACGGCAACCGGGTGCGGGTCGATCTCACAGCCAGATCGGACGACGAGAAGGTGCTCGGCGTAGCGCGCATGGTCGTGCGGCTGAGCTAACGCCACCAAGTAGGCGAGGCCCGGCAACCGGTGAAGGCACGCTGGCAGCCGGCGTCAGTCGCTGTCAGTTGATGTCAGTCACGTGTGCGACCGGTGCCAGCGGGCGGTCCGACGATTACCGGCATGACATACGCCATCGAAGCAACAGCTATCACGAAGCGTTTCGGCAAGACCCAAGCCCTCGCCGGCGTCGACCTGGCCGTGCCCGAGGGCACTGTGCTCGGCGTGCTCGGCCCGAACGGCGCCGGCAAGACCACCGCCGTCCGCATCCTGGCGACCTTGCTGCTGGCCGACTCGGGCAGCGCGCAGGTTGCGGGCTACGACGTCGTTCGCGATGCCGAGAAGGTGCGGCAGAACATCGGGCTCACCGGCCAATACGCCTCCGTCGACGAAGACCTCACCGGCATGCAGAACCTGCTGCTGATCGGGCAGCTGCTCGACCTGCGCAGCAGCGAAGCGCGCACTCGCGCGACCGAGTTGCTCGAATGGTTCGATCTCGCCGACGCCGCAAGCCGCCCCGCGAAGACGTACTCCGGCGGCATGCGTCGACGCCTCGACCTTGCCGCCTCGCTGGTCGGCCGGCCCGCCGTCATCTTCCTCGACGAGCCGACGACCGGGCTCGATCCGGCGAAACGCGAAGACATGTGGGACGTCGTCCGGTCTCTCGTCGCCGACGGCTCGACCGTGCTGCTCACCACGCAGTACCTCGACG
>JBOGEK010000301.1:0-18846 GCA_050743645.1 Acidothermaceae bacterium | reverse complement strand
GGCCGGCGTCCTGGTCGCCGGCCGGATCGGCTTTGCCGGACCGAACGTGTGGATCGGCCGGGTGCATACCGAAGAGTTGATCCCGCCGCTGCTGGCGAGCGCGCTGGCGATCGTCGTCCTGGCGCTGTTGACCCGGGGCCTGCACCTCGACGGCCTCGCCGACACCGTCGACGGCCTGGCGTCGCACAAACCGGCCGAACAGGCACTCGCGGTGATGAGCGAGGGACCAGTCGGCGCACTCGGAGCTGCTGCTTTGGTGCTGTGCCTGCTCACCGACGTATTCGCGCTGGGCAACAGCGCGCTCGAACATCACGGCACGCAGGCCCTGCTCGTCGCCGTGCTCACCGCACGACTCGCCATGCTGTGGGCGTGCACACCGGGCATTCCGGCGGCGCGTCCCGACGGCATGGGGGCGATGGTCGCCGGCACCGTCTCACGCACCGCCGCAACCGGCTGGACCGTCGTGGTCGTGATCGCCGCCGGTTGCTACGGGCGGTTCGATTCCGACGTCGGGTCGTGGCACGGCGCGGTCCGCGCGGTAGCGGCCGTGCTGATCGCGCTGGCGGTGGCCTGGCTGCTGCGGCTGCACGCCGTCCGCCGGCTCGGCGGCATCACGGGCGACGTGCTTGGCGCCCTTTGCGAAATCGCCTTCGTCGTCAGCCTTGTCGTAAGCGCCAGCGGCCGACCATGAACTGGCGTTGGACTAACCCGACGAGCGGTTAGCTCCCCCCACGATTTCGCGCGCTATCTCGTCAGGCACGCAGTCGTCGACGTCGATGACCAGATGCGCGAGTTTTTCGTAACGAGCTTCGCGGCCCTCGTACAGCTTGCGTATGGTTTCACCGGGATCGGCTCCGAGCCATGGCCGGTAGGTGCCGGCCACCCGGGCCTCGAGCGTTTCGACGGTCGCTCGCAAGTAGACGACGAACGCGCCCGCGTGCAGGCGCGCGCTTACCTCCTCATCGAGGACAACGCCGGCTGCCGCGCCCGCAACAATCGGTGCTGGCATGGCCAAAACATGGTCTACCGCAGCGAATTCGGCCGTGCGCATGGCCGCCTCTCCGCGTTGCTGGAGCAGATCGCGCGTCGGCATACCGGTCATCTGTTCGACGATCTCGTCGTTGTCGAGGTAAGGCCATCCGGTCACGGCCGAGATCGCGTTACCGATCGTCGTCTTGCCGGCACCCATCATGCCGATCAGCACGATGCGCGTTTCTGAAGTCATGAAATTCCTTTGCTTGACAATGGTTCGGCAGGTGACACCGACACGAACGGAGGCTTCACGACACGCATTGCGGCGATTCGTCCGCGCACCTCGACGCTCACCTCGTCACCTTCGCGGACGTCGGGTGAGATAAGCGCCAGGGCGATACCGATACGCCGAGTCGGTGAGAACGTTCCGGTGGTGACCTCACCAAGGCGAGTGCCGCCGCGATCCGACACTGTCATGTGCGGTCGCGGGATCGCCCGGTCGAGCGACTCGAGTCCGCGCAGGATGCGCGCAGGTCCCCGCTCACGTTCGGCTGACAGTGCGGATTTCCCCCAGAACGCGGGCTTCTTCCAGCCGACCGCCCATGCGACGCGCGCCTGGTTCGGTGTGATGTCGAGCGAAAGATCCTGGCCGTGCAGCGGGTATCCCATCTCAGTACGCAAGGTGTCGCGGGCCCCGAGCCCGCAAGCGCGCACGCCGAAGGCCTCACCAGCTTCGAAAATCCGCACCCAGGCCTGCTCGGCATCAAGAACTCGGACGACGAGTTCGTACCCGAGCTCGCCGGTGTAGCCAGATCGGCACACCGTTGCCGGGATACCTTTCCAGTCGACATCGGCAAACGACATGTACTCAAGAGCCGGAGAAAGCCCGGTGGCATAAAGCAATTCCGCCGACTTCGGGCCCTGCACGGCAATCACGGCGAAGTCGCGGTGCTGGTTGACGACCTGCACACCGCTAGGCGCTGCCGCCACTAGCCTGCGTACCACTTCTGCCGTGTTGCCGGCGTTCGGCACCAGAAACACCTCGTCGTCCGACCGCTTATAAGCGATGAGATCGTCGACGACGCCGCCGGTTTCGTCGTCGCAGCACAACGTGTATTGGGCCTTGCCGGAGCTGATGCGGTTCAGATCGTTCGTCAGCGTGGCGTTGACGAAATCAGCGGCACCTGGGCCGTGCACCGACGCCTTGCCGAGGTGCGAGACGTCGAAGACCCCGACGCCTTCGCGCACCGCCGCATGCTCGGCGAGCACTCCCCCACCCGCGTATTCGAGCGGCATCGACCAACCGCCGAACGAGCCCAGCTTGGCGCCGAGGGCGACATGGCGCTGGTGCAGCGGGGATTGAAGGAGGTGCGCGTCCATGCGCGGGACGTTACCGCGTGGGCCGGATCGATCTGGAGCCGACATGTCCGGATTCGGGCGCGCGTGGCTCTGTCTGCTAGGCAGCGCACCGAGCGCCACCTACTACACAGGGGGTCGTCATGATCAAAGCACTGAAGTCGACCGGCGCTCGCGCCGTCGCAGCAACGCTCATCAGTACCGCGGGCGTCTTGTCGCTCGGGGTCGCACCGGCCTCGGCGCAGCCCCCTCGCGCCACCCCAGTTGCCGGCGTGAACCTGCAGAACATGTGGATGCACTGCAATGCCTACGGCGGCGATTACTACGAAGGCGACGGCTGGGCGGTGTGCTATTTGCCGAGCGGTCAGACGGTCTTCTGCGTCCCGTCTGGCTGCACCATGTCCAGCGTCGTTAGCGAGCCGACGCCGATCGTGCCGCGGCCTCCGATCGGGCTCGTCAAAGTGTCCGGCTAGCTGTCGGCGGCCGAGTCGCGTTCAGAGGCGCTCCGCCGGACCGCGCGTGGTTTGAACAGTCCGGCGGATACGATCCGCGCGTGACCACAATTTCACTCGCGTCAGGCGACGCCCACCAGGCCAAGACCGATGCTCTCGTGATCGGAATCGCCCGTGCCGGCGACGGCAAACCCGCGCTGGCACCAGGCTCCGACTCCGTCGACACCGCCTTCAAGCGGCGGCTGCTCGCCACGCTCACCTCGCTCGGCGCCACGGGCAAAGCCGGCGAATGCCACCGCATCGCGACCTTCGGCGCCACGACCGCGCCCGTTGTGGTCGCGGTTGGCCTCGGCACAGCGCCCGGGCGCGGCCGCCGTTTCGAGCCCGAGGCGATCCGGCGGGGTGCCGGGGCGGCCGTGCGGTCGCTGACCGGAACCCGCCGGGTTACGCTTTCGCTGCCCATCGGCTCGGACGACGAAATGCTGCGCGCTGTCGCCGAGGGCGCCCTGCTCGGCGCTTACGAATACCTGCGCTACCGCACGTCGTCACTCGACCACCACCAGCCGCCGGTCGAATCGATCACGCTGCTCGGTTCCGACCCGAAGTCGCGCACCGCAAAAGCCGCGCTCGATCGGGCCCAGATTGTCGCCGAAGCCGTGTGCGCGACCCGTGATCTGGTGAACACCCCGCCGTCCGACCTGCACCCGAAAGAATTCGCCGATTTCGCTGCTGCTCAAGCGAAGGAACACAATCTCGATATCGAGATACTTGATGAGAAGGCGCTGAAGAAGGGCGGCTTCGGCGGCATTCTCGGCGTCGGGCAGGGGTCGGTGAATCCCCCGCGGCTAGTGCGCATCGCGTATCGCCATCCGAAAGCGAAGCAGACGCTTGCACTGGTAGGTAAGGGAATCACGTTCGACTCCGGCGGCCTGTCGCTCAAGCCCAGCGCCTCGATGGACTGGATGAAGTCAGACATGGGCGGCGCCGCCGCCGTCGTCAATGCGGTCGTCGCGATCGCCCGCCTCAGGCTGCAGGTCAACGTCACCGGCTGGGCACCACTTGCCGAGAACATGCCGTCGGGCAGCGCCCAGCGGCCCTCCGACGTGCTCACCATCTACGGCGGCAAGACCGTCGAAGTGCTCAACACCGACGCCGAAGGCCGGCTGGTGCTGGCCGATGCGCTGGTGCGGGCGAGTGAAGAGCAACCCGACGTCATCGTCGACGCGGCCACTTTGACCGGGGCACAACTCGTAGCGCTCGGCACCCACACGTCTGGAGTGATGTCGAACACCGACGAGTTGCGCAACCAGGTCGTCGACGCGGCAGGCCGAGCCGGTGAGCAGATGTGGCCGATGCCGCTGCCACCCGAGCTTCGCAAGTCACTCGACTCGGCGGTCGCCGACATCGCCAATATCGGCGACAGTTTCGGCGGCATGCTCGTGGCCGGCATGTTTTTGAAGGACTTCGTCGGCAATCGCGCTGACCAGAAGCAGATCCCGTGGGCGCATCTCGACATCGCAGGGCCTGCGTTCAACCAAGCTGATGCCTACGGTTACACGCCGATTGGCGGCACGGGCGCCGCCGTGCGCACGTTCGTTCAACTGGCCGAAGACCTGGCCTCCGGCTGAGCAGACGCTTACCTTGCTCGAACGGTTGGGCCCGATCCTCAGCACATGATCACAATTGCGCGCCCATCGCGACGAGTACCTGCGGTGACGGCAATCGCCCTTGCGATGTGTCTGGCCCTCTCCGGCTGCAACCGCCTGAGCGCCGACCCGTCGGCTCCCGCAAGCACGTCCGCTAGCTCACCGCGGTCGGCAAGCGCCAGCACGCCGACGAACCGCACGGTCACCGTCACCACGAAGGACGGCGCACGCCAGGCCATCGTCGTCCACCCGACGAACGCTGGGGTCAAGCCGGCGCTGGTGGTGATGCTCCATGGCGGTTTCGGCTCCGACACCCAAGCCGAAAAAGCCTACGGCTGGGACGACGAAGCGACCCACGACGGTTTTGTTGTCGCCTACCCGAACGGCGTCGACAAGGCCTGGAATGTCGGCAACTGCTGCGGCGCGGCACAGCGGAGTGGCGTCGACGACGTCGCCTTTTTGCACGCGCTGGTCGCCCAACTCGAGCAAACCGACGGCGTCGATCCGAAACGGGTCTACGCGGTCGGCATGTCGAACGGCGCGATGATGACCTACACCTGGGCGTGCCGCGACCCAGGCGAGCTAGCCGCGATCGGCCCGGTCGCAGGCACGCTGGGCACACCGTGCCCGTCACCGCACCCGATCACGGTGATCGCTATCCACGGCACCGCCGACCAGCACGTGCCGATCGACGGCGGAGTCGGCCCGGCTGGCCGCACCGGCGTCAGCTACGACTCGCTCGCCCAAAGCCTGGCGCCGTTCATCGCCGCCGACGGCTGCGCCGACTCCCCCGCGGTCGCCAAAGCCCCGCCGCTCACCACCTCGGTCTGGACGTGCGCGGCCGGACAGTCCGTCACCACGCGCGTAGTCGACGGGGCCGGACATCAGTGGCCGGGCAGCATCAAGCCATCCACCGCCGGGCGCAAGCTGTTAGGTATCGACCCGCCGTCGACCGCCTTCGACGCCACCGACTTCCTCTGGCAGCAGTTGAGCCCCCACCGCGCCGACTAAAGGTTGGGGTCGTGTCCGTCCCGGCGACACGACCCGGAGGCTTCACTCGACGAAGCGTCGGGGCCCGGACCATGCTCGGAGCGCGGCTCCCGGCCACGCGCAGCCGCGGCATCCTCGCGGCGCAGGCCGTGGGAAGATGACAGCGGACGCCGCGGTCACCGCCGCAAGCGTTCGTACGCCTTTACCAACCCTGGCTGAACCCGGCTGGCAAAAGAGGAGTTCTCGGTGGCAAACGGCACCTTTGATCTGGTGATCCTCGGCGGTGGAAGCGGCGGTTACGCAGCCGCCTTTCGCGCCAGCCAACTCGGCATGAGCGTCGCGCTCATCGAAAAGGACAAGGTTGGCGGCACCTGCCTGCACCGCGGCTGCATCCCCACGAAAGCACTGCTGCACGCAGCCGAACTTGCCGACGCCGCCCGCGAGGGCGAGACCTTCGGCGTCAAGACCACGCTCGAAGGCATCGACGTCGCCGGAGTCCACAAGTACAAGGACGGCGTCGTCGGTGGTCTCTACAAGGGCCTGCAGGGCCTGGTGAAGGCCAACAAGATCACCTACGTCGAAGGCTCGGGCAAACTGGTCTCGCCGACCGCGGTCGAGGTGAACGGCGAGCGCTACGAAGGCCGCCATGTGCTGCTGGCCACCGGATCGCAGCCGAAGTCGCTCCCCGGCCTTGAGATCGACGGCAACCGGGTCATCAGCAGCGAGCACGCGCTCACCCTCGACAAGGTGCCGGCGTCGGTCGTCGTCCTCGGCGGTGGCGTGATCGGCGTCGAGTTCGCCAGCGTCTGGAAGTCGTTCGGCGCCGACGTCACCATCGTCGAAGCACTGCCGCACCTGCTGCCACTCGAAGACGAGAACAGTTCAAAGTTGCTCGAGCGCGCGTTTCGCCGTCGCGGCATCAACTTCGAACTCGGCGCCCGTTTCGAAAGCGTCAAGACGTCGGACGACGGTGTGGTGGTTTCGCTCGAAGGTGGCAAGACGATCGAGGCCGAATACCTGCTGGTCGCGGTCGGCCGTGGGCCGGTGTCGGCCGACCTCGGCTATGAAGCGCAAGGCGTCAAGGTCGATCGCGGCTTCGTCATCGTCGACGAGTACTGCCAGACCAACGTGCCCACGATCTCGGCCGTTGGCGACCTGATCCCCACCCTGCAGCTCGCGCACGTCGGCTTCGCTGAAGGCATTCTGGTCGCCGAGCGGCTCGGCGGCCTGTCGCCGGTGCCGATCGACTACGACGGCGTGCCGCGCATCACGTACTCCGAGCCGGAGGTTGCTTCGGTCGGTCTCACCGAGGCCAAGGCCCGCGAGAAGTACGGCGACAATCTCAAGACAATCGTCTACGACCTCGCAGGCAACGGCCGCAGCCAGATCCTGAAGACCAAAGGCGCCGTCAAGGTGATCGCGGTCGCCGACGGCCCGGTCGTTGGCATACACGCGGTCGGCAGTCGGGTTGGCGAACTCATCGCCGAAGCACAACTCATCTATAACTGGGAAGCACTACCCAGCGAGGTCGCCCAACTGATCCACCCACATCCGACCCAGACCGAAGCGATCGGCGAGGCCCACCTCGCGCTCGCCGGCAAGCCGCTCCACCTGCACAGCTAGCCCTTTCGCGTCGACCGTTTGAACGCCTCGAACCAGGGAGTCGCAAGCCCATGTCGGTGTCCGTCACGATGCCCCGCCTCGGAGAGAGCGTCACCGAGGGAACCGTCACTCGCTGGTTGAAGAAAGAGGGCGACCAGGTCGCCGAGGACGAGCCGTTGCTGGAGGTGTCGACCGACAAGGTCGACACCGAGATCCCTTCGCCGGCCTCCGGCGTGCTCAGCAAGATCACCGTTGCCGAAGACGAGACGGTCGAGGTCGGCGCCGAACTCGCCGTGATCGACAACGGCTCGGGCGGCAGCAGTGGTGGCGGCGGCGAGCAAGCCGAAGAACCGGCGCAAGCCGAAGAACCGGCGCAAGCCCAGCCGCAGCAAGCAACCGAACAGGCGGCGGCACAAGAGGAACCAGCCCAGCCGGAGGGCCCGGGCGAAGGCGAACAACACCAACGCGAGCAACACCAAGGCGAGCAACAACAAGCCCCGCAACAACAAGCCCCGCAACAGCAGGCGCCGCAACAGCAGGCGCCGCAGCAGCAGGCGCCGCAGCAGCCGACCGAAGAATCCGAGCAGGCGGCCGAGCCCGAGCAGGCGCAGGCGCCCGAAACACAGCAACCGGCCGCCCAACCCACTGCCGAGACCGACGCCACGTACGTCACGCCACTGGTGCGCAAGCTGGCCGCCGAACACGATGTCGACCTGACCCAGCTCAGCGGCACCGGCGTCGGCGGTCGCATCCGCAAGCAGGACGTGCTCGCAGCGGCCGAGGCCGCCAAGGCAGCTGCACCGGCAGCAGCGTCGGCGGGTTCCCGGGCGGCAACTGCGGCCACCCCCAGCACTGCCCCTTCGGCTCCGGCCGTGGCAGCGAGTGCACTACGCGGACGCACCGAGAAGATGTCGCGGCTGCGCGGCGTCCTCGCATCTCGCATGGTCGAATCGCTGCAGACGGCTGCCCAGCTCACCACGGTGGTCGAGGTCGACGTCACGCGGGTCGCACGGCTGCGCGAGCAGGCGAAGGCCGACTTCGAGGCGCGCGAGGGCGTGAAGTTGTCGTTCCTGCCGTTCTTCGCGCTGGCCACCGTCGAGGCGCTGAAGCAGCATCCAGTCGTCAACGCAAGCATCGACACCGATGCGGGCACGATCACCTACCACGATGCCGAACACCTCGGCATCGCCGTCGACACCGAGCGCGGCCTGCTGGTTCCGGTCGTGCGCGACGCCGGCGATCTCAACCTCGGTGGCCTCGCCCGCAAGATCGCCGACGTCGCCAACCGCACCCGGGCCAACCAGGTCAACCCCGACGAGCTTTCGGGTGGCACGTTCACGATCACCAACACCGGCAGCCGCGGCGCGCTCTTCGACACTCCGATCTTGTTGCCGCCGCAAGTTGGCATCCTCGGCACCGGCGCGGTGGTCAAGCGCGCGGTTGTGATCGACGACCCGGGCCTCGGTGAGACGATCGCGATCCGGTCGATGGTCTACCTCGCGATGACCTACGACCACCGACTGGTCGACGGCGCCGACGCCGCTCGCTTCCTCGTCACGTTGAAGTCGCGGCTCGAAGAAGGTCGATTCGAAGCAGATCTCGGACTTTCGAGTTAGCTTGCGCATCCTGGTCGCGGGCGCATCGGGTCTGATCGGCTCCGCACTCGTGCGAGTCGCGCGCAGCGACGGCGACGAGGTCGTGCGACTGGTCCGTCGCGAGACATTGCCCAAAAACTCCTCACCGGACGACGAAAAATCGGACGACGGCATCCTTTGGAACCCAGGAGCCGGCGAGCCACCAGACCTCCAATCGGTCGAGCCGTTCGACGCTGTGGTCAACCTCGCCGGTGCGGGCATCGGTGACCACCGATGGAGTGACGCCTACAAGCAGAAGCTGGCCGATAGCCGGATTGCGTCAACAGACCTGCTTGCCCGCACTATCGCCAGGCTCGACACGAAACCGAAAGTGTTCTTGAGCGGTTCGGCGGTGGGTTATTACGGCGACACCGGTGACAATGCGGTCGACGAGAATTCGCCTGCTGGCAGAGACTTTCTGGCGCGCCTAGCCGAAGATTGGGAACGGGCAGCCATGCCGGCGGCCGAGGCCGGAATCCGCACCGTGCTGTTGCGCACCGGCATCGTGATGAGCACCAAAGGCGGTGCACTTGGCAAGGTGCTGCCGCTGTTTCGCGCCGGCCTCGGCGGCCGCCTCGGCTCTGGGCGGCAGTACATCAGCTGGATCGCGCGGCCTGACTACATCGCCGCTCTGTGGTTCCTGCTAGAAGCCGATGCCATCTCCGGACCGGTCAATCTCACCGCGCCGAACCCGGTCACCAATGCCGTCTACACCAAGGAAATCGCAACTGCTGTGCGCCGTCCGGCCATATTTGCGGCACCGGGCGTCGCGCTGAAGGCGGCGCTCGGCGAGTTCGCCGAAAGTGTGCTCGGCGGACAACGAGTGTTGCCGAATCGCTTGCAGAGCGCCGGTTTCGAGTTCGGTTATTCCGACCTCGACAATGCGCTGCGTGCCTTGATCGCGTCGGGTTCGTGAGTAACTCGCGTACGTAGAACGTCGAATGTTGCCGCGACGATTCTCGAGCCAAGGTGGGACCGCAGGCGCAATAGATGCGCCGCACTGACGGGAGGGTCCACCATGAAGCACATCGGACGTTTGTTCGCAGTCCTGATCGCCGCAGGGACGACGGTTTTGGCGACGCTACTCGGTTTCGTAGCGACGGCGAACGCCATGCCGCTTCCGCTCCCACCGGCCGGCCCGCTGGCACCGGCAACGTCGTCGATCGCCGAGGCAGGCAGCGGCCTCGCCGTCTGGCAGCTTGCCTTGATCGCGGCCGGGGCGGCAGCGCTGCTCGTGGCCGTCACAATCGCCGCAACCTTGCTCGCAACGCACGCCCGGCGACCCATTGCCGCCCGCGCGTAGGCGAGCCTACCCTGGATTCCGGCCCAAAATCGGAGGCAACCCGATGTCGATGATGAGCATGGCCAGCGACCAAGATGTACGAGGGCTGATCGACGTCATCACAGCGTCGCACGATGACCCGGTGCCGGTCGGGTTGCCTCAATCGGCGTTCAATTGCCTCGCGAAGCTCATCTCGTGCGATCAGATCTCGCTGTTCGAACTCGACAGTCGTCACCAGACCATCGCGTGGGCGCAGAGCCTGCTCCCAGAAGACGATGACGACGAAGCCGACAAGATCTTCTGGTCGCACTACTGGGACTGCCGGGCGTGCAGCTACCCCGACTACGGCGACGATCGCAGTGTCACGACGTTTGCCGATTTCTACAACGAGACCGAGCGGTGCCGGATCGGCATGTATTCGGAGTACTTGAGCCCGTACGGCGTCGAAAACGACCTCATGCTGGTGTTACCGATCCGGCCACGGGAGTCGGTTCGCCTCGAGTTCTTTCGGGGCCCTGGTCCCGACTTCACCGAGCGAGATCGCGCGATCTTGTTCCTGCTGCGACCGCATCTGCGTGAGATCTACGCCGCCCAGCGCGCCGACCCCCAGCTGCCGTCGCTCACCGAACGTCAGCTCGAACTCGTCGAACTGGTCGCCCAAGGTCGCACCAACGGCCAGATCGCACGCCATCTCGGGATTTCTGAAGGCACGGTCCGAAAACACCTGGAGAACATCTTCGAGCGGCTCGGCGTGAACAACCGCACCGCCGCCGTTCTTCGCATGTTCCCGCGGCAGACCGCCTGATGGTCTTTCGATCCGATCGCTGTCGCGCGAGTCAGGCCGGAATCCAGGAAACCCTGTGCGCAAGGTAGATGTAGCCGATGAATGACACGGCGTCCATGATCGTGTGCGCGATGATCAGCGGCAGCGTGCGGCCGGTGCGCTGATACACCCGGCCGAAAATCAGCCCCATCACGCAGTTGCCGACGAAGCCGCCGAAGCCTTGGTACAGGTGATAAGACCCGCGCAGCACGGCGCTAGTCGCGAGCGAAACGTTGTCGTTCCAGCCGAACTGGCGCAGCCGGTGCAGCAGGTACCCGCTGACCAGAACCTCCTCGTAGATGCCGTTTTGGGCTGCTGACAAAAGCAAAACCGGGATTCGCCACCAATGCGGACCGAGAGTCGTCGGCACGACCACGAGATTCGCACCTGCCGCATGGGCGCCGATATAAAGCGCGAGCCCGGCACCACCGACGCAGGCCGCCAACACCGCGCCGACGCCCGCGTCGCGACCGATTCGGGTGCGGTCGACGCCGATCGTGCGAAGCGACTCCTTCGACCGGTGGAGCAGGTAGACGACGAGCGCGGCAGGCACGAGGCCGGACGCGATGTAGAACAGCTGGAAGGTCAGGTCGAGCCACGGCCGATCGGGAGTGACCGAACCGTTCAAAATCGCGTGCTGCGACGAGATCGGTGCCCGTTTGACCGTCAGGTCGTCGATCAGGTTGAGCAGCGCACCGAGTCCGCTCTGGCCGAGGCTGATCGCGAAGACGATCCAGACTTCGATGACGAGCATGCGGCGCCAAGCAGGCGAGATCAGCGGCCGCTTGGCTGAGTGACCGTCGGGTTCTTTGCCACTCACCGCCGTCACGCGCATCGCGCGCTCGGCTGCGCTCTCGCTGAGGTCGGTCACTTCCCCATCATCGCAAGTGCGTCTGAGAACTCGCTGATACGCGGCTGAACCGATCAGTGCTGGCGCCCGTCGTCGCGCATGACATGGGTTTTCATTGACCGGAGGGGTTTGCCATGCGGATCAGAAACGGCGTACTCGCTGCGTTGATCGTTACCGGAACCATCGCAGGCACCACAGCAATGAGTCACGACCATCGCAACGACGCGTCGAACCACCAAGTATTCAAGCAAAATCTTGTGGGGTTGCCCGCTGATCAGAAGATCGCGATCGACGGCGTGCCCGCCGCCGGCGCACCGTGGGTGGACGCCAAGACCAGCTCGGTGAGCATCAATGCGCGCGGAGAACTCAAGCTCGAGGTCAAGGGTTTGCTGATCACAGGCACAGGTGGACCCGCCGACGGCACAGTCGGTCCGGTCACGCAGGTGGTTGCGACCTTGCTCTGCGCGAATGGCAGCTCGGCCACCACTTCGCCGGCCGCGTTCAGCACGGAGGGCAATGCGCGCATTGTCGACCACATCACCATTCCGGCGAATTGCCTTGCCCCTGTTGTGCTCGTGCGCATCTTCGGCGTGGCACCCGCCAACCCGTGGATTGCCGCCACCGGCCTTTCCGGTGCGATTTAGCCCACACTGATCGTGTCGATCCGCCACGGGCCGCCGCTGGTTTGGGCACGCAAGGTCACGACCCAGGCGCGCTCGCCTCGGCCGGCCTGGTGGACGGCGCTGCCGTCAGCTCCCACGAGGTCGTACGCCGGCAACACGTCGTCGACCGCCAGCACCACCTCGGTCGGTGTTTCAGATCGGACGGCGACCGACCTGAGCTGCAGGTTGAGGCCACGCGCGTGCTGACGGGCCGTCTGCAACTCGCCGAGGCTGTCGAGATCTGCTCGCAGAGCCGGCGAGGTCGGGAGGTAGACGCTGCTGAGTTCGCCCGGGTCGACGTCAATGAATGCGCCGTCTCGTAGCCGGTCGAGGGCAGCCATCACCTGCGCCCACCGCTGGTCGCCTGCAACGGAAGGCGTAGCGGGCGAAGGCTGCACATCCAGACTCGCTGGTGGCGCGGTGCCGGCGGGCGTCGTTGTGTCGGCCGGGGCACTCGCGGCGGCCGACCGACCATGCGCCGCCCACGAAACTCCGACGAGCACCGCCCCTGCGAGCAGCGCAATGGCGATGAGAGGGAGCGCGAGCCGTCGGGCCGTGGCACGCGCGCCCGGTGACGACAGCGCTCGAACTCGGTGCCGGCCGGCCGACCGCGGCGGGGCAACCGGAGCGGCGGGAGGGCGCGCCGCGCTGGGCGTCACCTGGTGGGTGACGTCAACCAGGGGCGGGTGGTCGGGCCGGCCATGCACGAGCCGCACCGGCTGTGCGCTGCAGGCCGCGTAAAGCGACCGGGCCAGGCTTGCGGGATCGGGCCGAGCTCGGGGATCGGCATCGAGCGCTGCCTCGATCGCGGCCGCGAGCCTGCTCGGCACGCCGGGGACCATCGACTCGATCGACTCCCGCCCGCCGGTACCGCTCGGCGCGACGCCGGTCAGGGCGGCGAAACACGCCGCGCCCAGGCCGTAGACGTCAGACGCCGGGGTGGCCGGCGCACCCGACAGTACGGCCGGGTCGGCGAAGCCCGCTGTTGCCCAGATCGCGACCGGCGACTCACCGACTAACCGCGCCACCCCGAGATCGGCAAGCAGCGGCTTGCCCGATCCGTCGAAAACGATGTTCGCCGGGGTCACGTCGCCGTGGACGAGGCCTCGCTCGTGCACGTCGGCCAGCGCCTGGGCGAGCGGCGCGCCGACGGTGACCACTTCGGCCGCGGTGAGCCGGCTGCGCACACCGAGCAGCGTCGCGAGACTGCCGCCGGCCGCGAAATCGAGGACCAGCACGAGACCGCTCGCCGTCGGCACCACCGAACGCAGCCGCACCACGTGCTCGTGCCGCGCGCTCGCGAGCAAGGCTGCCTCACGTTGCAGTTCACGGCTCGGCGCCCCATCGGTGCCGCGCAGTCGTTTGAGTGCCACGCGCTCCCCCGTCGTCGACTCGCGCGCGCTCCACACCTCACCCGATCCGCCGAAGCCGAGCAGCCCCTCGACGTCGTAGCCCGCCAGCGAAAATTCATCCACCCCGATATTCGACAGCATCAACGCGGTCGCGCGTTTTCGTCGTCCACAGGTTCGCGCCGTAGTCTCCTGTTATGAGGTCGCGGAACTGGTGGCTGCGCCTGGTTGCGCCACCAGCATTGGTAGTCGCGGCCATCTCATCGATCGCGCTCGCGACCGGCGCATCGGCCGGTGGTTCGCCAGCCCTGCCACCGAAGCCGGCCGACCAACTCCTGACGATGCTGCGAAACGCCCAACAGGTAAGCGTGCACGGCACGGTCGTCGAACAAGCCGGCCTCGGCCTACCCGACCTGCCTGCGTCGATCGGCGGCGACACAACCACCGGCCTGCTCGGCTTGACCAGTGGCAAGCACACGATGCGAGTTTGGGAAGGCGGGCACGCCAGGTTCCGGGTGCAGATTCTCGACCAGCTCGACGAAACGGAGCTGGTTTCGAACGGTCACGCCTTCTGGACTTACACCTACTCGACCGACAAGGCCGACGAACTGCGGCTGCCCGACAGCACGAGCGAAAGCATTGCCGTGGCGCCGACGCCGGGCCAAGCTGCAGCGAATTTCCTCGCTGTCATCGGAAAGTCGACCAACGTCACGACGTTGACAACGGCCCGCGTCGCCGGGCGCGACGCTTACACGCTCGACATCGAACCACTCACCTCGGCTACCACGATCGGCCGTATTTCGATCGACGTCGACGCCGTCACCGGCGTGCCGTTGCGGGTGCGCGTCTACGCAGCGGCGGCGAACTCGGCTGCCTTCTCGATCGGATTCACGTCGATTTCGTTCGGCTCGATTGACGCTTCGCTCTTCGACTTCACACCACCACCGAACGCGAAGGTGTCGGTCGCCACCCCGTCGTCCGATGCGGCATCGTCACAGCTGGGCAACGGCATCTACCTCGCCGGATCCGGTTGGGCAACCATTGTCGTCGTGCCACATATGACCCGCGAAACCCTTGTCGGTCGCGACTCGCTCACCGGCATGTTCGACAAGATGGGCCAACGTGTCGACGGCGGAACTTTGCTGCCGACGACGCTCGTCAATGCACTGCTCACGCCCGACGGGAGGCTGCTGGTGGGCGCGGTACCCGCGTCGGCACTGCAAGCGGCGGCATCGGCAGCGGCAGCGGCAGCAGTGGCGCCGACCCGGTGAACATCGAGCTCGCGATCGAGACCCACGGTCTCGTCAAGTTTTTCGGACGCCGGGCCGCCGTCGGCGGCATCGATCTGGCCGTGCCTACCGGTGCCGTATATGGGTTTCTCGGGCCTAACGGCTCGGGGAAGACGACCACTATTCGCATGCTGCTCGGTCTCGCGACGATCGGTGCCGGCCAAGCGAAAGTGCTCGGCGCCGAGATTCCTGAGCATGTGCGTAGCGTGCTCCCTCGGGTCGGCGCCCTGGTCGAAGGTCCCGCCTTCTATCCCTACCTCAACGGGCGCGCGAACCTGCTCAGGCTCGACGCGGCGAACCGCGATGCGCGGGCCACGACTCGCCGTGCCCGCGTCGATCAGGCGATCGAGCGGGTCGGCCTGACCCATGCGGCAACCAAGCGGGTGCGCGGATATTCGCTCGGCATGAAACAACGGCTCGGCATCGCGGCGGCCCTGCTGTCACCGCGAGAGTTGCTCGTGCTCGACGAACCGACCAATGGGCTCGACCCGCAAGGCACCCGAGAAGTGCGTTCGCTCGTGCGATCCTTGGCCGCCGACGGCACCACGGTTTTCGTGTCATCGCATTTGTTGGGCGAAGTCGAGCAACTTTGCACCCACGTCGGCGTGATGAGCAACGGAATCCTTGTGGCGCAAGGCACCCTCGACACGTTACGGTCACTCACCCGGCCACGGCTGCGGATCGAAACGCCCGACACCAACCATGCGATGCAGGTGCTGACAAGCCTCGGGCTTCTCGACGTCCGAATCGAAACTGCGTCGCTCGATGCCGTCACGGCCGAAGTCAACGGTGTTGCCACTGAAGACGCGTGCGCAGCGCTCGTGGCGGCGGGAGTGCGGGTACGCGGACTACACACTGAACACGGCTCGCTTGAAGACAGTTTCGTCGCGCTCACCGGAGAAGGCTTCGATGTCGCCGGGTAAAACGACCGGCAGTCTGGTGATTTCCGAACTTGCCACGATGTTTCGGCGCCGCCGCACGATCGCGCTTCTCGTCGTCCTGGCAGCGGTGCCGGTGCTGATCGCGATCGCGGTGAAGGTCTCCTCATCGCCGGCGCAACCTGGTCACGGCCCCGCTTTTCTCGACCGGGTAAGCCAAAACGGCTTGTTCGTCGCAGTGACCGCACTCGTCGTGTCGACGCCGCTGTTCTTTCCACTCGCGATCGGCGTCGTTGCCGGAGACAGCATCGCGGGCGAGGCCAATCTCGGCACGCTGCGCTACCTGCTGATCGCGCCGGTCGGTCGAGTTCGGTTGCTTGGCGTGAAATTCGTAGCCAGCTGCGTATTCTGCGTGGTCGCGACCTTCGCGATGGCCGCGACAGGAGCAGCGATCGGGGCGGCGCTGTTCCCGGTCGGGCGGGTCACGTTGCTCAGTGGTGCAACGGTTTCTCCGACGGCTGCACTCGGGCGATCAGCACTCGTTGCCGTCTACGTCACGATCTCACTCATCGGTGTCGCCGCAGTGGGCTTGTTCGTCTCGACACTGACCGAGGTGCCGGTAGGTGCGATGGCCGCAATCGTGGTACTCACGATCGCCTCCCAGATTCTCGACGGGATTCCGCAGGTCGGGTGGCTGCACCCATGGTTGATTTCACATGAATGGCTCGGATTCGGCGATCTCATGCGCAACCCGATCTCGTGGAATTCGATGCAGCGCGACGCGCTACTGCAACTCGGCTACGTTGCGGTGTTCGGGGCGCTCGCCTACAGCCGGTTCACGACGAAGGACGTCTTGTCATAGGTAGAGTCGAGCGGTGAGCGAACTGCAGTTCAGTCACCACGGCCTGATGGCCTACGAAGAGGCTTGGGCGTTGCAACGTGGCGTGCATGCGCAACGCGTCGCCGACGAGATCGACGACACCTGCCTGTTGCTCGAGCATCCGGCTGTCTACACCGCCGGCAAGCGCACCGAAGACTTCGAGCGACCGGTCGACGGCACGCCCGTGATCGAAGTCGACCGCGGCGGTCGCATCACCTGGCACGGGCCCGGCCAGCTCGTCGGCTACCCGATCGTGAAGCTCCCGATGCCGATCGATGCCGTCGGCCACGTCCGGCGCATCGAGGCGGGCCTGATCGCGGTCTGCGCCGACCTGGGCGTGGAGGCGATCCGGATCGCCGGACGATCCGGCGTCTGGGTGCCCGGGCGTGACGACGGCCCGGCTCGCAAGGTCGCCGCGATCGGCGTCCGCATCTCGCGCTGTACGACCATGCACGGTTTCGCGCTCAACGCGAACCCCGACCTCAGCTGGTTCGGGCGCATCGTGCCGTGCGGTCTCGACGACGCCGGCGTCACCTCTCTTTCAGCCGAACTTGGCCGCGACGTGTCTGTGGCCGAGGTCACGCCGTTTGTCGAGCGGCACCTCGCCGCCGCCCTCGCGACGGCGACCGCGCGGCGCGAGCCCGCCGTCCGCGCGTAACCTGGAAGCCTGGCTGAGTTAAAGCAGTTGACAGCAGTGCCAGATACATCGACGGCGTGAGGAGACCCCTACGTGACCGCCGTAGCACCCGACGGCCGGAAATTGTTGCGCGTCGAAGCCCGCAATGCCGCTGTACCCATCGAGAAGAAGCCGAGCTGGATCAAGACTCGGGCGCACATGGGTCCGCAATACACCGAACTCAAACAACTGGTACGAAGCGAGGGCCTTCACACGGTTTGCGAAGAGGCCGGCTGCCCGAACATCTTCGAATGCTGGGAGGACCGCGAGGCCACCTTCTTGATCGGTGGCGCAACCTGCAGCCGCAACTGCTCGTTCTGCCAGATCGACAGCGGCAGGCCTGCGCCCCTCGACCGCGACGAACCCCGTCGGGTCGCCGAATCGGTCGCCACAATGGGCCTGCGATACGCAACCGTGACCGGAGTCGCCCGCGACGATCTCGAAGACGAAGGCGCCTGGCTCTACGCGCAGACGGTTCGCGAAATCCACGCAGCCGTCGCGGGTTGTGGCGTCGAGTTGCTCATCCCGGATTTCCACGCCAAGCCCGAGCTGCTCGAGCAGATTTTCGACGCCGGCCCAGAGGTGTTCGCGCACAACATCGAGACCGTGCCGCGCATCTTCAAGTCGATCCGGCCCGGGTTTCGCTACGACCGGTCGCTCGACGTGTTGCGCCAGGGGCGCGAGCGTGGCCTTGTCACGAAGTCGAATCTGATTCTCGGCCTCGGCGAAGAGCGGGCCGAGATCAGCACCGCGTTGGCCGACCTGCGTTCGGTCGGCTGCGAGCTGATCACGATCACCCAGTACCTTCGCCCATCGCTTCGCCACCACCCGGTCGAGCGTTGGGTCGAGCCGGCCGAGTTCGACGAACTCGCCGCCGAAGCCCGCGAGCTCGGATTCTCCGGCGTCATGTCCGGACCGCTGGTGCGCTCGTCGTACCGCGCCGGTCGCCTCTACCGTGAAGCGCTCGCGAGCCGGGCCCTATCCTGAGGCGCACTATGGCAAAGACGTCCTCGAAATCTGCAGACACCGCAGCGCCCGTGAAGGGCCGGCGCGGCCGCGCACCGAAAGACCCGGCGGCACCCAAGCGCAGCGCTCAGTTGCGCGAGGCGTTCGTTCTCACCCGCCAGCGCGACAATCGGCTGGTCCCGGCGCTGCTGCTCGCGTTCGTCGTAGTCCTGGGCGTCTTCTTGCTGATCGGGTTCCTGATCGGCCCGCTAATCCCCTACATCGTCTTCGGCGTGATCGCCGGTGTGCTCGCCGCCTTCATCATTTTCGGACGCCGCGCCCGGGTGGCCATGTACGGCGAAATCGAGGGTCAGCCGGGCGCCGCCGCCGCCGTCATCAGCAGCCTGCGCGGCGACTGGCGACTCACCCCCAACGTTGCCATCACGCGCAACCAGGACGTCGTCCACCGTGTCGTCGGCAAGCCGGGCATCATCTTGGTCGGCGAGGGCTCGACCGAGCGGTTGAACGCCCTGATCACCGACCAGCAAAAGCGCATCGCA
>JBOGEK010000300.1:0-1611 GCA_050743645.1 Acidothermaceae bacterium | reverse complement strand
CGCTGCTACCGAGGCGCTCGAGACCGCCGGGCTCGCCATGGAGCAGTTTGTGAATTCCCTTTGTCAGTTCGAAGAAGTCGTCGTCGCCGTCGATGACCAGCCAACGCGTGTTGATCCCGGCGCCCGGCAGGTAGCACAGTACCGACTGCAACATCTCTGCCACGCCGCCGCCCTGAGCCGTCGAGTTGACGTGCCAAAGCGTGCGTCCGTCAAGTGCGACACGTGATTTCGCCAAGCGTTCGGCGAATTCGGCCGCCCGCCGATCACCGAGCAATGGGTCGAACTTCGTCGGGTCGAGTGTGGCGATCGCTTCCTCGTTCACGCGCTTCTCCTCGGGCATCTCGTCAGGAACTTCTTACGAACAGTGAGTCAGTTGGCCATCCAGCAATGCCGGACCGAGCGCCAGCCACGCATCGCCGTAATAGGTAGGCGTGCTCTTCGCCTGCGCTTCGGCACGACCCCGGAGCTGGTTGCTCGATGCGGAGTCCTTTGCCGCTGATGCGGCTGCCGCGCCGGCAAGTAGCGAAAGCGGATTTGTGGCGGTATTCAAGGGCTTTCCGTCCGTGCTGAGCGCGATCGCTGAAGCGCGGCCGTTCTGCGATAACGCGTTCTTCCACCAGCCCGCGGCCAACTCTTGCGCTTGACCGGAGCACGCCGTGGCGAACCACAAGGGCAAACGCTGGGCGTCGAGCCCGTACTGCACGCCGGTCGAACCGTCAGGAGTTCCCGTCGCGACGATCCGATTGCCCTGAACCTTCGCCCAGTCGGGCGGCAGCCGTCGTCCGCCATCGGTTACGTCGGAGACAAGCTGCACCGCCGTCTTCGCGACTGCCGACCATCGGTCATCTCCGGTGAGCGACGCCAGATCGTCGTCGACTGCCGGCATCCAGTACGACGGATCGACCACGCCCGAACCGGTTGCCCACGGACCGGCGACCACCACGAGCCTGCCATCGCCGAGCTTGGTGGTCTCGTGGGCAAGGACTGCGCTAGCCAGCCGCCGTCCGTCGTCATGCAAGCTCTGCGCATCGGGGCCGTCATAGCGAAGCAGTGCGTACGCAACGAGAGTGTCACCGTCGGCAGCGGACTGCTTGTCGATCACCGAACCGTCGGATCGCGCATGCCATGACAGCAAAGCGTCGGGGCGCTGCAGGTGCGATTTGGTCCACGACCAGATCGTGCGCACCTTCGATGGCACACCCGCGAGTTCGGCGATCAACATCGCATAAGCCTGACCCTCGCTGACGATGTCTCCGCCTTGGTCGTGCCTAAGCACCCGGCCGTCGCTCGTCACATACCGACCCAGAAATGCCTGTGCTGCAGCGTTTTCCGGCGCCGCACTCCCCGATTGCGCGCCGGCCGACGCAGTGGGCGGGGTGGAGTTCGCCGAAGACACCGACGAGGCGGACGGCGATGTCGTCGCTGCAGTCTTGGTCGACTGAGTCGTGGTCGACGGTGTCGACGAGTGAGTCGACGACCCGCACGCCGCCGTCAGCATCAGCGCTGCGCCAATCACCACCGGACACATTCGGGGTCGCCGCATATCACTCCTACGGGCTCACGACGGCAGCCGGAGCCGATGCTGACGGCACGGCCGCTGGCGACGGCGTC
>JBOGEK010000299.1:0-12881 GCA_050743645.1 Acidothermaceae bacterium | reverse complement strand
TGCAAGAATAAGAGGTTGTCGCGGACGACGTCATGGCTGAGTTGCCGTGCAGCTTCGAGAAACGGCAGCGACTCGATGTCACCGACGGTGCCGCCCACCTCCGTGATCACGATGTCGACGTCGGCGCCGCCCATACGACGAATACGCGCCTTGATTTCGTTCGTGATGTGCGGAATGACCTGCACCGTGTCGCCGAGATATTCGCCGCGGCGTTCCTTCGCAATGACGGTCGAGTAGACCTGCCCGGTGGTGACGTTCGCCGAGCCATGCGCGTCGGTGTCGAGGAACCGCTCGTAGTGACCGATGTCGAGGTCGGTCTCGGCCCCGTCGTCCGTCACGAATACTTCGCCGTGCTGGAACGGATTCATCGTTCCGGGGTCGACGTTGAGGTACGGATCCAGCTTTTGCATCGCGACGCGAAGGCCCCGCGCCTTCAACAGGTTGCCGAGGCTCGACGCGGTCAAGCCCTTTCCGAGCGAGGAGGCAACGCCCCCGGTGACAAATACGTGCCTGGTTTGCTGCGGCGTTGCCAAGTGGGGGCTCCCGTGATTCTCAAGCGCCCGGTCACCGATGGACCGGGTCAGCCACGTCGGACTCGAACAGAAGATGGCACAGAGTCAGACAGCCGAACGGCCGGCGCCCGATCGATGATCGAGGCCGGCCGAAGTTTTCGTTGTCCACGGACTCTCAGCGTAACAGGCCCGGGCTCGGTCGGTCGGACTCATCCGCTTCCCGCGGCGTTACGGCCGGGCGTGTCGAGACCACGACAGCCATCGTCGCCGGCAGCACGACGAGAAGGGCGAGGGCCGGAATGACAACGCCCGAGTCGTTCAGCACCGCGCCAACGATCGTGAGGACGAGCAACGCCACAAGCGCGGGCCGCAGCACGGGGGCCGAGAACGCGAGCCGCAACGACCGCGGTGGTCGCCACAACAACCAGATCGCCACCGCAACCATGAACGGGATCAGCAGCGTCAAAACGCTGTAACCGAGCAGGTGTAGATCGGCGAGTGCCTTGCGCCGCACGATGCCCCATGCGCCGCCGTGTACGACGTCGCCGACGAAACGCCCGAGGTGGGTTTGGTCGGACGACGGACGCGCGTAATCGATCAACGCGAATGCCGTGATGATCGCCGCCGTCGCGAGCGCGCCGACGAGCATTCGCCGCGACGAGATCCGAACACCGGCGAGTAGCCAGAACAAGACGGCGAACGACGGCACCAACGCGAGCACGCCGCCCACGTCGCTGCCGAGGCTCGGCGCGCCGTCGACCACCACGGCGAGCACGCCGACGACGACGGCAGAAAGGGCACCCCAACGCGCCCGCGCGTCGACGTCCGAAAACCGACCGTGAGCTCGAACGGCCGCGCAGAGCCCGGCGGCAGCCAGGACGGCGCCCGCGCCGAACACTCCGAACCCGACGTTGCCGATGCCTGCGAATCTGCCGGCAACGAGCGGCGAATAGCCCGGCATGGTGAAGATTTGCAGCTGAGCGCCGGTGACCAGATCGACGACAATGACGAGAAAAGTGATTGTCCCGACGGCAGCAGCCAGGCCGAATGCGTGCCGTCGCCAGACGACGGCGTCGAGCACGACAGCGATCAGCGTTATCAACGTTGCCGAGATCACGGTCGCCAAAGCAAGCGCCGCTAGCGGCTCAGCCGACCCCCACCACGGCACCGCACCAGACAGGAATCCCGCAGCAGGAAGCGATGCACACCACGCACAGGCGAGCGCGGCGACCCTCGAAGATGCGCCTTCCCTGCGTCGCCACGCAACCCATGCGGCGAAGCCGCAGGCGGCGAGCATCAGCGCCACGAGGGTCACCCAGAACGGCAACACGGCACCTGCCTGCTGCCGCGCAGCCCGGTCGAGTCGCGCCAGCTTCGTCACCTCACCGCTCAGCGTCGCCGCACGGCTAGCCGACCGCTGCCACGGCTGGCCGATCATGGACGTCGGCTCGGCGACGCCCCGCAGCGACAGCACTGTTGGTGCCAGGTCGACAAGTTGCACGAACGGCGTGCGTCTCGTCGAAGCGCTGACGAGTTGCCCTGTACCGAAACCGCCGCCGTGCGCGATCGCGACGTGCAAGTGGGCCGCCGAATCGGAGGCATCGCTCAGGCCGACCACGATGACGACCGCGCCGGAGGGTGCGTTGCGCGAAACGGTCGACACCGTCGTGTCGATGTCGGCTGGCGTCGCACTGACGAAGGTCACCGCGCACCGTGCCAAGAAGGCGCGATCGGTGACCGCTTGCGCAGCGTCGGCGCGGTAATTATGCACGTTTCCAGTTGCATCGGCCGCGCCCAAAGCCGCGGGCGCACCAGCAGCGGAGATACAGTCGCCGCGCGAGTTCAATGCGTCTGCTAGCGCACCGAGGTGCGTTTCGTCGGCGCGATGCACGTTATACCGGTAGGCCGCAGCAAAACCTACGATGGTTGCCGACGTCCCCTCGCCTTGCACAGTCAGCGCAGATGAACCGCAGTGGTTGCTATGACGGTCCGACGCATCGGCACGATCACCGGCGCCGAGCGTGAGCCAGCCGTCGTCGAGACAGCTCACCGGCTGGGCGGCCTTCACCGAGAGCGAACCCAGTGCAGAGCCCGCCGCAAGCTGCCAGAGGTTGGGCGTCCGCGTCGCCGAGACGTCCGACCAAGTGAGCTGCGGGCTTCCGACAACAATCACATCGGACGACGGGCGGGCGGCAGTTGCCGCGCGCGCGTTCGAAGGCAAGGCTGCTACCACGACACCGGCGAGCGCCAAGCCGGCGAGCCATCTCATCTGACGCCGTCCGGTGTCGGCACCGCGAGAACACGCTGGTAACACAGCGAAATCTGTCTTGTCACATCAGCGTCACTGGCCAGTTGCGCTGCCCTCAATCGAGCACGCGTCGCAAGCTCGCTGGCCAGCGGCCGACCCGTGAGCACCCGCACGAGCGCGTCAGCCAAGGCCTTCGAATCTTCAGGCTCGACGAGCAACCCGGCGTCACCCACGAGTTCGGGCAGCCCCCCGACACGAGTCGCGACCAGCGGACGACCGGCCCCGAGCACTTCAGCCGCCGCCAGCGGCCACCCTTCACATCGGCTCGGCATCACGACAACGTCGGCTGCGTGCACCAGATCTGCTATGTCGTCGCGATCGCCCAGCAGGCGGACGCCGCCACCGATTGATGTGATAAGCCGTTCGAGGTCTGCGCGCTGCGGGCCTTCGCCGGCCACGACGATCGAGGCATCCGGCACCCGTTCGTGCACCGACCTACTCGCCTCGACCAAAATGTCGAAACCCTTTTGGTGATGCAGCCGACCGATGGAAACGACGAGGCGTGCGCTCGGATCAAGGCCCAATTCCGACCGCACCGAGCAAGCGTCGCGCAACGGTGGCGGCAGAACGGCAGAAATCAAGGCGCGCTCAACGGTGATACCCGACGCCGTCAACGCTGACTTCAGGTCGCTACTGACCACGAGCACCGCGTCGGCGACGCACGCCATTCGGCGCATTAGCAATTCGAGTAGCCAGTGCCGAAAACCGTTACCCAGCAAGGCATTATGCAACGTGACAACAAGAACGGGACGAGATCGACGACGCAACCCGCGAAGACGCGTGCTCCGACGTCCGATGCGTAGCAAAGCAGCAGCCGCTACGACCCCCGCACGCAAACCGTGCGCGTGCACGATGTCGGCGCCGTGCGTCAGCCGTCGTAACCGCAGGGCGGCACGCACATCGAGCAGCGGCCGAAACCCTGAGGCAATCTCGACTGGGCGAAACGATGTCGTTTTCGCAGTAACGAAGCCGAATTTCGCATTGGTCGCCGCCGGCCCGAGCACTGCCACACGATGGCCCGCTTGGCTGAGCCCGCTCGCCAACGCCCGTACGTGGCGCCCGACTCCGCCGGTGCTCGTGGCGAGCACCAGCGCGACGCGCAGCCCGCGCTCTTGCTCAGTAGCGGCGTCAGCCATCGGATGGCCTCGGTGAGTTCACTAGCCGTGCGCCGAAGACCTGTGCGCGCAGGCGGTTTCGTTCGACCGGCGATTCGCAGATCAAACCGACACCGAGGCAGGCAACTCCTGCGACGGCCGCTACCAGTAGCGCCACAAGCACCGACCACAGCACGGAATGCTGGCCCACACCGGCGACGAGTGCCAAGCCGAGCCCACCACCGACGACTGCGCCGAGAGCCGACGCCGCCGTCGTCCGCCCGACGCCCGTGAGTGCAGGTCGCCCGCTGGCGCGACGAACCCCGACGACGAGCAGTGCTCCCGCCAAAACCATGCCCACGGAATTGCCAAGGCCCAGCGCCACCACCCGCCAGCGTTGCGAAAAGGCCGGCACCAGCGCCAAATCAGCGACGATGACCACGACCCAACCCGCACAGATTGCGACAGCGGCGAGTCTCCAATCGGATCGCGCGTACAACGCGCGCCCGAGGTAGGCGACCAGCGCATAGCCGATCAATCCTGGCGCGAACGCCACGAGGGTCCAGGCCAACGCGACCGTGTCGGCGTTGCCTGGAACCCGCAATGCCAACACTCTGGCAACCGGCGCTGCCACGGCGACGAGTGCAGCCGTCGCCGCAGCAGTCGTCAGCACGAGGGTTCGCAACCCGGCCGCTGTCGCAAGCGCGTACCCCGAGTCGTCGCCACGGTCGGCGCGAGCCGACAGCCGCGGAAATGCACTGGTCGCGACCGGAACAGCCACCACGGACCACGGCACCAAAAACACCGCCCACGCGAGGTTGTAAAGCACGAGCGTGCCACCGTCGCCGCGATGCGCGAGCCGCAACACGACCGCCACCGACAGCTGTTGCACGGCAAGCGTGAGCGCCCCGGCGACCGCAAGCCCGGCAACGCGGCGTCCGACTTGTTGCGGGAAGCGCAGAGTGGGCCGCCAGCGCAGCCGAAGGCGCGACACCGGCCACAGCAGCGGGAGAGCCAGCGCAACGACCCCAAGCGTGGTGCCGATCGAGAGCACAAGCTGTGCTCGCAGACTCACTGTTGAGAGGTCGGTGCTTTGGTGCAGCGCACCGAAAAGCAGGTATGCGCCGATCACGACCATGCTCGATAGCAGTGGTGCGAGCGCCGGGCCAAGAAACCGTTTGTGGGCCTGCAACACACCACCGAGGACGACGCACAGCGCGTATAACACCACCTGCGGCATAAAAACGAACAGCATCCGGGTACCGACGACGATCTCGGCATGACGATCACAGTTCGCGCTTCCGGCTCCGACAAGCAGCGAGACCAACGGGCGGGCCAGCAACAATCCGGCGACAGTCACCGGTACCGCCACCAGCAAAGCCCACGACACCAGAGCCGAGGCCGTGCGACTCGCTGCGTCGCGGTCGCCTCGTTCGGCTGCACCTGCCAGAACAGGCACCACCATGCTGGCCAACGCACCCCCTGCGACGACCTCGAACACGATGTTCGGCACCGTATTCGACGTGACGTAGGTGTCACCAAGACATGTCGCGCCAACTGTTCGCGCGAAAGTGACCGTTCGCCCGAAGCCGACCAGTCGACTGGCTGCGGCAACGCCGGCGATGCTCATGGCGGCGCCGACCGCGCTGGCCAGCCAGACGCGCGCGCCATTGCTACCGTTCAGATCACCGTCGGCCGTTCGGTCCCGAAATCCAGCAGCGTCAGGCATGGTGGCTCTTCGAAGAGCCGATCTCTGGCAGCCGGCCGAGCCGGTCGAACCATCGAAGCGCAGGCGACTTCTCTATCACCGAGGAGAAGCTCACGACCTCGCTGGCGAGGGTGAGCGCGGTGAAAGTAGCGAGGATCGAGGCAACCCGGCGCGTCGATGCACCAGCAACCAGACTGACCCCTAGCACGGCGCCGAGGCAGTTCGCCCCGCCGTCGCCGAGCATCGTGTGCTCGCGCAGGTCGGCGGGTAGCGAACCGATCGCGCACGCTCCGGCGGCAACCGCAAGACGCCGTCCGCGCCCCCCGAGCGCGGCGCCCGCAGCCGACATGACGAGCGTGCTCTTCAAGGCCCGGCCCGGTCGCAGATCGAGCAGGTTGATGACGTTCGCCGACGCGGCGATGACGGTGCCCGCCGCGAGCCGGCGCGCGACACCGCCCTCGCCCAACCGCCACCCTGCGAGCAGACCGCCAGCACCAATTGCCCCGACCTTCAGGACGCCGGTCGTCATCTCACCGCGGCCAGCGGCACGCGCATGGCCGCGGATGCCACGGGCCGACGGCGTGCCGAACAAGTCGTCGACGAGGCCGACGGCCGCGGCGACGCTGCCCGCGAGGACGGCCGCATCCCGCGTGCGCCGATCGGTGCGCCGGTCGATCGCCGCCGCGCTGATCACGGCGAGTGCGGTCAACCCGCCACCGCCCAAACTCACCGACCGGCCGCGGTAGTTTTCCCGCCTCCAGGGCGAGTCGCCGGTCTCTCGACGAACCGTGCGGCCGATAGCCGATCTCACGAGGCGCCGGATGTGACCTGTGCGCCGGGCGCCGCCGGCACGGCCGTCGGAGCAGGCGCCTGCGCGCCCTGGCCGGTGCCGTACTGGCCGACCGACCCAGCCGTCTCGCCGCTGAGCGCCAGCACCATCGTGATCAGCCCGGCCTCGGAATCGGCGTTGTCGATACCCGAGACGACCTTCGACAGCGAACTGTCGGCCCGGACCTGCGCAACGAGTCCGCCCGCACCGGCAGAGCCCGCCGGGCCCACGACAACCGCTTGCGACCCGGCCCGCTGCAACGCCGCAACCAGGTCGAGCAAGGAGTTGTCGGGCGACGGCGACGGGGTTGCGGTCTTGGTCGGCGGGGCGGCGCTGACGATCACCACCATGTCGGCATAGTTCTGCGGTTGCTTGTCGAACTTCAAAAAACCGGCCTTCGACAGCCCAGCCAGCACCTCGATGCTCTTTGAATCGACCGGCCTGATCACCGAACCGACAGCGGGATTCACCGCCGCCGTGTCCGATGCGGCGTCAGACGGCTGGCCCGAGTTGGTTTGCGACGGAGCCACTGATTTTGGTCCGGTTGGCCCCGGCGACTTTGACGACTTCGATGACTTCGATGACTTCGACGCGGAGGGGGTCAGGCTCGGCGGTGGCGCGCTGCTGATGACCGGGTCGGCGCTCGACGGCGGCGGCACGCCAGCAGGTCCTGAAGACGACGTGCCGACCAAGGCCGACGCCACCATGGCCGCGGCCTTCGCTGCGACGTCGCCGGCCGGTGTCGGGTCGAACGTCGGCGTACCGAGCGACTGCACCAACTCGTCTAGCGAGGTGGCATGGGCCGGATCGCTGTAGGTGGCGTCGATGTCGACCTGTGCAGTGACCGATGCGCCGGCGTCGGTGAGCGTTTTGACCGCGTGGTCGCGAATGCTCTTTGGCGCATCGGCCATGCTCAGCACGACGACCTGTTTGCCCGCTAGTCGGCCGGCAACAGCCATCGGCTCGATCGCCTGCAGGAAATTCTCGTTGCCTGAAATCAGATTTTGCTGTTGCTGGTTCTGGGTTCGGAGGTCCTGCGCTTCTTTTCGCAGGTCGCTCGTCTGCGTTTTGAGGTTCTTCAGCACATCGCCAGAAAGCACGTTCGTGCCGAGCACGATTCCGACTGCCAGCGCGAGAAAAACCGCCACGATAGACACGACGTGATACTTGAAATCAATCACGGTTAGAAGAGTCCTGTCAGCCACGAGACGAATGCGTCCCACTTGGCGCCGACAATCGTCATATAAACCTGGCCGACCGGCGAAAGTGCCACAACGACGCCAAGCGTAAGTACCGCAGCCAGCACAAGCACGAACAGCGACGACGTCGAAATGCGGCTGCGATAAAGCCGGCTCACACCTTTCGCATCGACGAGCTTGCCGCCGACTCTCAGGCGCGTGAGGAAGGTGCTCGCCATACCAGCGCGGCCCTTGTCGAGAAATTCGACGAGGGTCGCGTGGGTGCCGACCGCCACGATGAGGCTCGCGCCTTTGTCGTCGGCCAGCAGCATGGCGACGTCTTCGCTCGTGCCAGCGGCCGGAAATAACACGGAGGGCAGGCCCAATCGCTCGACCCGCTCGAGCCCGGGTGCGCGCCCGTCGCGATAAGCGTGGACGACGATCTCGGCGCCGCACGCCAACGAGGCGTCAGAAACCGAGTCCATATCGCCGACGATGATTGCCGGAAGATAGCCCGCCTCGATCAAAGCGTCGGCGCCGCCGTCGACGCCGATCAGCGTCGGTCGGTATTCACGGATGTACGGGCGCAACACCTGCAGGTCTTCGCGGTAGTGGTAACCGCGGACCACAACCAGCACCTGCTTGCCGTCGAGGTCGGTTTTGATGTCGGGCACGCCGATGCCGTCGAGCAGCAGATCCCGCTCTCGCCGCAAGAACTCCATGGTGTTGGCGGCAAACGCTTCGAGTTGGACGGCGAGGCCCGCGCGCGCCTCGGCCATCGCGAGGTGCACTGAGGTCAAGGTCTGTAAGGTGCCGGTCGCGATCAGGCGATCGCCTGAGTACACCGCTTCGCCGTCGATGCGGAGCGCGTCGCCCTCGCGGACGTCGGTCATCACCGCGGCGCCGGCGGCGTCGACCAAGGCGATGCCGCGAGTGGCCAGAATCTCCGGGCCAAGGTTCGGGTATCGCCCGCTGATGCTGGTGGCCGCGTTGATCACCGCAACGACACCGCAGTCGGCGAGCGTCTCGGCCGCGATCCGATCGAGATCGACGTGGTCGATCACTGCGATGTCGCCGGGTCGCAGCCGCTTTGTCAGGTTTTTGGTCCGCGCGTCAACCTTGGCCACGCCACAAATCCCGGGCAGCTCAGGCTGCCGGGGTCGCCGTAGCGTCGCGATCCTCATCGGCCCCATCGTGCCATGCGTCGGCGTGATCGCCGCGGTTACGCGGCCGGGAGCGCCGCCGCCGTGAGGCGGCTGGGAGAGCCCAACCGCCATTACCCCGCCGGAAACACCACCCGGGATCTACCCACTAAGGCAGGCGCCTACAGCTTTGCCTTGAACCGCGCGGCGGCGTCGAGCAGCTCGGCCGCATGGCCCTGAGCAAGTGCCGAGCCGTCAAGTCCCGCCAACATTCGTGACAACTCCTCCACGCGGCTCGCGTCATCAAGGCATACCACCCCGCTGCTCGTCACCGTGCCGTCGTCCGACTTCACGACAAGCAGGTGGCGATCGGCGAACGCCGCGACTTGCGGCAAGTGCGTGACGACGACGACTTGTGCCGTTCGGGCGAGGCGAGCGAGCCGGCGTCCGACCTCAACGGCTGCCCGGCCGCCGACTCCGGCGTCGACCTCGTCGAAAACGAAGGTGGGCAACGGCCCCGCGCCGGCGAAAACCACCTCGACCGCGAGCATGACCCGCGACAACTCGCCACCGCTCGCGCCTTTGGCGAGCGGACGTGCGGGCGCACCCGCGTGCGGCGTCAGCAGCAGCTCCACCTCATCAGCACCGTAAGGCCCGTAGTCGTCGCCAGTGCGAACGTCGACGGTGACCGCCGCATGCGGCATCGCAAGATCGTTGAGTTCTGCGGTAACGGCCAAGCCGAATCGATCGCCGGCCGCTCGCCGCTCGGCCGTCAACGTGCGGGCGAGCGCGACCAACTCCTTGTGCAGTTGGGTCACCTCGACGCCGAGCTCGCCGACCCGGCTGTCGTCGCCTTCAAGGGTGCTCAGCCGCGCGTCAGCCGCCTGCGCCCAAGCCACCACGCCGTCGGCTCCCTCACTCCCTGCGACGCCGTATTTCCTGGCGAGCCCGGCCAACAGCGATTGCCGCTCCTGCGCGGTGGCTAGGCGATGCGGGTCGGCGTCGACATCGTCGGCGTACGACGCCAGTTCAGCAGCGACGTCGTTGAGCACGTATCCCGCCTCGGAGAGCCGGTGACCGAGGGCCGCCAGCGCCGAGTCGTGTTCGGCGACGCGGTCAAGCGCAGCCCGCGCACCAGCCACCAGCCCCACCGCGTCGGGTGCGTCATCGACCAACGGATCACCGACGAGTCCGGCGTGCGCCAGGCTCGCCGCACCCTTGAGCAAGTCCGCATGCGCCAGTCTGGCAACGTCGCGGGCAAGCGCGGCGTCCTCACCCGGCTGCGGGTCGGCCGTCTCGATCTCACGCAACCCGAACCGCAAGGCATCGGCCTCGCGGGCCCGGTCGCGGGCCCGTTCGGTGAGCTCGGTAAGACTCGTTTGGACGTCGAGATAGCGGCGATAGACCGCCCGGTATTCCACCAGAACCGCCGCAAGGGGGGCACCGCCAAATCGGTCGATCGACTCGCGTTGCTTGACCGCTGAGCGCAACCTCAGCTGATCAGTTTGGCCATGGACGGCGATGAGCTCATCGGCAAGTTCGGCCAGGGTCCCGACCGGTACCGAGCGTCCACCGACTTGTGCTCGTGAGCGACCGTCGGCACCGACCACCCGACTGAGCAGCAGCCTTCCGTCGTCGATGTCGCCGCCGACCTCGTCAACTCTGGCGGCGACCGGGCCATCAGCAGCGATCCGAACCCGGCCGTCCACCGCAGCGCGCGCCGAACCTACACGCACCAGACTGCTGTCGGACCGGCCGCCGAACAGCAGCCCCAGACCGGTCACGACCATCGTCTTTCCCGCCCCGGTCTCGCCCGTGACGACCGTCAGACCCGGCGCTAGTTCGAGCACCGCGTCGTCGATCACGCCGAGACCGCTGATCCGCAGTTCTTCGAGCACTACGACGCCCCAGGGATGCCGCGCCAACCGCGCACCGGGAGGCCGAACTTGGCCACCAGCCGGTCGGTGAACGGCCGGGTGTGCAAGCGGGCCAACCGAAGCCGACGGTCGCTGCCGGTCGCTTCGACCCGGGCGCCCGCCATCAGCTCGGTGCCTCGCCGACCGTCACACCAGACAGCACCCACGCCGTCCGACCCGATGACCTCAACAGCCAACGTCGAGTTCGGCGTGACGACGACGGTGCGCGAGAACAGCGCGTGGGCGTTCAGCGGAACCATCAGCAGCGCCTCGACGTCGGGCCAGACCACCGGACCGCCGGCCGAAAACGCGTAGGCAGTGGATCCGGTCGCGGTCGCCATCACGACGCCGTCACAACCGAACTGCGTGAGCGGCCGGCCGTCGACCGCGACCGCGACTTCCATCAGCCGCTCGCGCGACGATTTCTCGACGGACGCCTCGTTCAGCGCCCAGTCGCGCCAGACCACGCGTCCGTCGACCTTCACCTCGACGTCGAGGGTGAGGCGCTCCTCGACCTGGTAATCGCGATCGACCACCCGTCGCACTGTTGCTGCAAGGTCGGCGGGTTCAGCCTCGGCGAGAAAGCCGACGTGACCGAGATTCACGCCGAGAATCGGTGTTCCGGCCTCGCGGGCCAGATCCGCGGCACGAAGCAATGTGCCGTCTCCGCCGAGCACGATCACAACCTCGGCGCCGACGGCACTCTCGGGCTTGTTCGGTACAACCTGCGCGCCCGGTAGTGCGAGTTCGGTCGATTCGCTTTCGACCACGCGCACGTCGATCCCAGCCGCATCAAGGTGGCCGGCCACCTCGCGGGCAGCCGCGACGGCGGCAGCGCGGCCGGTGTGGCAGACCAACAGCACGCTGCGACTCACGAGGGTCCTTCCGCGACGGCTCTGGTGAGCTCGGATTCGTCGAGCGGCTCCGCACCGGCGCGCAGCCACAGGAAATACTCCACGTTTCCCGCTGGTCCGGGCAATGGACTCGCCACGACGCCGAGCACCCCGAGCTCGCATTCGGACGCCGCCGCCGCGACGGAGCGAACGGCCGACTCGCGAAGCGCCGGGTCGCGTACGACGCCCCCCGCACCCACCCGCGAGCGGCCGACCTCGAACTGAGGCTTCACCATCAGCACGAAGTCCGCGCGCACCGTCGTCACACCGATGAGCGCGGGAAGCACGACGGCGAGCGAGATGAACGACAGGTCGCCAACCACCACGTCGACCGGCCCACCTACAAGTTCGGGCGTGAGGTCGCGCACATTGGTCCGGTCGAGCACGATGACTCGCTCGTCGGTGCGCAGCGACCAGGCAAGCTGCCCGTATCCGACGTCGACCGCGACGACCTGCGCGGCTCCCGCACGCAACAGGACGTCAGTGAATCCGCCTGTCGACGCGCCCGCGTCGAGGCATCGCTTGCCGGCGATACCAAGGCCGGACGGCGCAAAAACGGCCAGCGCGCCAGCGAGCTTGTGCCCGCCTCGGGAGACGAAATCAGGCTCGGCGCCAGCTGCCTGGGCCACAACCAACGCGACGTCAGGGCCGACGGCAGTCGCCACCTTGGTCGCTATCTGGCCGGCCACGAGCACGCGGCCGGCCTCGACGAACTCGGCCGCCTGACCACGCGACCGCGCGAGCCCGCGTCGCACCAGTTCGGCGTCCAACCTCGCGCGTCGCACGTCAGTCTTTGCCCGATCGCTGGATGGTAGGTAGGTGACGAACGGCGTTTGATGTCAGGCGCCGTCGAGATCGGCGAGCGCGTCCTGCAGTTGCCGGTGCGCCAACTCGTAATAGGCCACGTGCTCGGCGGTCGGCAGCGAATCGAGCTCGGTCAACGTCGCCACCGCCTCATCGACGGCCGGTACCGCCGTTGACTCCGGCGGCTGCCACCCGGTAGGCACGATCACTGCCGACCGGCCGGCCAACTCGGCATCGTCGAAGACGCCGTCAACGCCGCTATCAGCAGCGTCAAGATCGACACCATCGTCTGCATCAGGTTCGAGGCTCGCTTCGACACGCTCGACGGGTTCGTCGGTCGGCTCGTCGAGATCACCAAAGTCGTCATCGGTCACGCGCCAACGTTACCGGCTGCCGAGGCAGCTCGGCGCCTGCGGAGTCGTCGTGGGAGTAACCTCCCGACACGTTGTGGACGGCAATACCCATGCGAATAGGAGACCTGGTGGCCACTCCCGAGC
>JBOGEK010000298.1:0-6655 GCA_050743645.1 Acidothermaceae bacterium | reverse complement strand
GTCGTGCACTCGACCACGAAGTACCTTGGCGGGCATTCAGATGTGGTCGGGGGAGCTGCGATCGCAGCCGATGCCGAGCTCGGCGAACGGCTGGCCTTCCACCAGAACGCGGTCGGTGCCATTGCCGGGCCGTTCGACTCGTGGCTCGTATTACGCGGCACGAAAACCCTTGCGGTGCGCATGGAACGCCACTGCTCGAACGCCGAACGCACTGCCGAATATCTGGTGGCGCACCCGCGCGTCACGTCGGTTCGCTACCCCGGTTTGCCTTCGCACAACGGCCACGAAATCGCCGCCAAGCAAATGCGCGCTTTCGGCGGCATGTTGTCGTTCCAGGTCGACGGCGGTGAGGCTGCAGCGCTCGAAGTTTGCAACCGAGCAAGGCTTTTCACGCTCGCTGAATCGCTTGGTGGAGTTGAATCTCTGCTCGAGCACCCCGCGCGCATGACTCACGTCAGCGTGGCCGGTAGTGCGCTCGAAGTGCCGTCCGACTTGATCCGGCTGTCGATCGGCATCGAACATGTCGATGACCTGCTCGCCGACCTCGCCCAAGCCCTTCAATAGCAGGCACTTCACTAGCCCGGACGACGAAAAGCTAGCTACTCTTCATGTGCTGCAGGGTCAGTGCGTTGCGAATGGCGGCAGCTCCTGGGTCGTTGTTCAGATACACGAACGTGGTTTCGTCCGCCGTCCACATCTGGTCAATTCGTTGCACCCAATTGCGAAGCTGGCGGGTCGTGTAGTCGGGCGGGAAGTCCTCGCGGCCCTGATGCAACCGCAGGTATCCCCACGAGGTTGTTCGCCACAGTGGTGCCACGGGCTTGCCGAGCCGATCTGACCATGTCAGCGCAGCGCGATGGCGTTCGAGCACGCGTCGCAGGTCATCGGTCCACCAGGTGTCGTGCCGGGGTTCGACGGCCACCTTGATATTGCGTGGGAACTGGCGCAGGCATTCGTCGAGACGTTCGAAGTCCGCCTTCATCGTGGGTGGCAGTTGCAGTAGAACCGGCCCCAGCCGATCACCGAGTCCGCCGAGCGCCTCTAGCAGCCGTTTCACAGGTTCGCCGGGGTCTTTCAATCTCTTGACATGGGTGAGAAACCGGCTGGCCTTGACAGCCATGGTGAAACCGTCGGGCACTGCAGCCGCCCATTTCGCGAACGTCTCGCGCGTCGGTAGCCGGTAGAACGCGTTGTCGCATTCCACCGTGTCGAACGATTCGGCGTAAGCCTGCAACCATTTGGTTTTCGCCAAATCGTGCGGATAGAAGGCGTCACGCCAGTCGTCGTACTGCCACCCGCAAGTGCCGATTCGTAAGGACATAACGCCGTACCAGACTAGGCGCCGGGCCGCCAGACCATCAGAATCAGCACCACGATCCATAGCAACGTAGCTGCTCCCGATACGGCCACGATGCGTCCGCGATGCACCTCGGCCGACTCGTGCGCTTCGAGTTTCGTGATCGCGCGATGCTGGTCCGGGGCAACGATGACGAGCGCCAAGATGAGGCCCACGACGAAGAGCGTCATCGACACCGTGAGCCACGGCTTCGACAAGTCGTCGTGACCGACCCCGATACCGAATGCCAGCACGAGGATCGACGCGAAGCCGAAAATCCGGGTCATGCGGTGCAGGTAGCGCAGCACTGAAATGTCTTTGGCTCTGATGTAACGCGCGGTAGACATCATGGCGATTGTCAACGGACCGAGCAGGAACATCACCGCAGCGAGATGGAACCACAGCAGTACGCGATCACCAGCTGACATGCCTCACAATTGTCCGGTCTCGGCCAGCGCAAACTCCGGAGTGGGCTTGACGTCGGACGTCCGCGCGGCCATGAGCGCTGCTCCGGCCAGCACGCCCCCGGTCACCCAGAACGCGGTGGAGAACGACGAGGCGTCGGCGACCCAGCCGGCCACGATCGGGCCGCTCACCGAACCGCCGTCGCCGGCCATCTGGAAGGCCGCGACCACGGTTCCGCCGCGAGCACCCGCCACGTCGCCGACGACGGCGGCGGGCGCGACGTCGAGCAGCCCTGATCCGGCGCCGAATACCAGCATCGCCAGCACGTAGGCGACCAGATTTGGTGCGGTCGCCAACACGACCATGGCGATGCCTGACAAGATGCAGCCCGCGACGATCACCGGACGACGGCCACGTTCGTCGACCAGCTTGCCCGCTGGCATCAAAACGGCGGCATTCGTGAGCGCGACAAGCGCGAAGCCAGCGCCTACCCAGCCGGTGCCACGATGCAGCGACTCGACGACGAAGAGCGGCACGAGCGTGTTGCGCACCCCCATCGCCGCCCACGAATCGGCCAGATTCGCTACCAGCGCCGACCGATAAGCAGGTTGTTTCAGCGCATCGCGCAAGGCGGTGCGGCGAGGATTTCCGGCGTCCGTCTTGGTTGGCCTTGGTGCGAGCGGAGTGTGGCGCAAGCCGAGCAAGCCGACCGCACCCGCCACCACGAGAGTGCCTGCGTAGACGAAGAAAGGCGCACGAATCGACCACGCGGCGAGCGGGCCGCCGATTGCGGGGCCGGAAATGCCGCCAAGTAGGAAGCCACCTTGGAAAAGCCCGACTGCGCGGCCGCGTTGGGTGGGTGAGACGACGCGAAGCAACAAGCCCATCGCGCTCACCGAAAACATCGCCGACCCGATACCGCCCGCACCGCGCAGCACAAGCAGTTGCAGGTAGCTGTGGGCCAGCCCAGCGAGGGCAGAACTGACTGCGACGATGGCGATTCCGGTGGCCAAGACGACGCGCTCGCCGATCGCGTCGACGACCCTGCCTACGCCCATCGCGGAGGCCAGTCGCATCAACGCGAACGCCGATAGCACCGCGCCTACTTCTGCGCGCCCGACTCCGAAATCGTGTGCGAACAATGGGATCGCCGGCGCCACGATGCCGAATCCGACCGCCACACTGAACGCGACCGCGGCCAGGGCGCCAACCTCTGGCGGCAGGCCGCCGAACAGCCGACCGATCACCCGGAAACGCAGTCGAGTCACCCGCGCCACGCTACCGTTGTTGCGACAGCGTTAGCCGCGCCGGCCGCGGCGGGCTCGCAAATAGTCGCTCACCACGTAGTCACCGAGCTTTTCGTTGGACGGCGAGAAGACGCGCCCTCCGTTGCGCTTGGCGAGCAAATCGACGAAGTCGAGGAGTCCCTGGTCGTCGGCCAGCATGAAGACGTTGAGGGTTGCCCCGCGCCGGGTCATCTTGTCGGCTTCGGCCAACGTCGACGTCAACGTTTCGCGCGACGGCGGCCAGTCGAATGCGTAGTCGCCATTGGCGAGCAGGTGTGCAGTGGGCTCGCCGTCGGTGACCACGAGAACCACCGGCTGGTGTTCGGGATGCCGGTCGAGAAAGCGCCCGGCGATCAATAGCGCATGCTGCAGGTTGGTGCCTTGCACCATCTCCGCGTCTAGGCCTGCGAGTTCAGTGGGCTGCAAAACTCTTGCGTAGTTCGAAAATCCGATCACCTGCAAGGCGTCCTGCGGAAACTTGGTGGTCACCAGCGAATGCAAGGCAAGTGCCGTCGATTTGGCGATGCCCCAGGTGCCGCGAAGCGTCATCGACCACGACAGGTCGACGAGCAGGCACACGGCCGCCGACGTGCGCCGTTCGGTTTCTACCACCTCGAAATCGTCTACGTGCAGCCGCACCCCGCTGGTCATCACGCCACCGCGGCGGATCGCATTCTGCACAGTACGGACGACGTCGAGTGGCTGCTCGTCACCAAACTGCCATGGCCGCGAAGCGCCGGTCAGTTCACCGGCTGCTCCCGCATCGGGCACTTCGTGATCGCCGCGCGTCGCCGACGACAGCGACGCGAAGACCCGGCGCAGCGCCGTAGAACCCAAGCGCCGCACGGCTTTCGGTGTGAGTTCGAGCTTGCCACCCTCGCGCTTGAGATAGCCCTGGCGTTCGAGCTCGCGTTCGATCTCGCGCAGTTGCCGTACGTCGTCGACGGCGGGTCGCCCGAGTGCGCGCCGCACGGCGTCCTCGTCGATGTCTTCGAGGCTTGCGCCGGGGTAATCCTGGCCCAGCGTCGACTCGAGTTCTTCGAGGTCTGCGAGTTCTTCGAGTGCCGTGGTGGCGTCCGACATTCCGAGTGGCTGATCGCCGCGCATGCGAGTGCGGCCACTCCAATCGAGATCGGGTCGGCGCTGTCGCAGCGCGTCATTGAGTCTCGACATTTCAGCAGCAAGCCCCATGTCTTCCATGGCCTGCGCCATCAACGCCGCGAGCTCGTCGCGCTGTTCGGGTGACATCGAGGCGAGCATGCGTTCCATGGCCGCCGCGCGGCGCGCCAACGAGTCGACGAGCTCTTCGAGGTTCGCCGGATTGTCGGGGAAGAAACTCGCGTGCTTGCTCATGAATTCGTCGAACTGCTCTTGGGTATGCTCGCCCCGCGCGTCGGCGGCGAGCATCTCGTTCAGATCGGCGAG
Organism: Acidothermaceae bacterium; assembly: GCA_050743645.1. GTDB lineage: Bacteria > Actinomycetota > Actinomycetes > Acidothermales > Acidothermaceae > JBOGEK01. The sequence continues at coordinate 2,203 of JBOGEK010000298.1, read as the reverse complement.
CATGTCTTTCACGGCTTGCATCGCGGCAGCAGCATCGCCAGAACCCGTTTGAATCTGCTGCATCGCGTTCTTCATGCCGCGGAACTGGCTGTCGAGAATCTCCTGGCGCAGCAGGTCTTTCAGCTGTTCGTAGGTGGCTCGAGCATCGGGAGATTGCCAGTCGTAGTCGGCAAGACTGCGAATGGCGCGCGCCGGATCGGACGGCAAGGAGTCGAGCTCGGCTTCGCGAAGTCGAGCATCGTCACTCGGGTCGGGGAAAAGTGCCGCCCGTTCTTGACCCACCGCCTTGTCGAGTAAGGCGCGGGCCTGTTCGAGCGTGCCGTCGAGCCGGCCACGGTTGCGCAATTCGCGGCGCTGTTCACGCACCCGATGCAACAGTTCGTCGAGTCCGCGAAGGCCCGAAGAACCCCGGTGCAGCAATTCTCGCAGCGCGTCGGAGGTGTTCGCGCCGTCAAGCACCGCGTCGCCCAAGTCGTCGAGTGCGCGCGCGACGTCGTAGGGCGGCGCGAGCGGGTCAGGGCCCTCGTGCCACGGCCCGTATCTGTATGAGGGCGCGGTCAATCCGTCAGCCGCCGTATACCGTGCGGCCGGGCACTTCGTCTTTGCTGAGTCGGCGGGTCAGATAAAGCCCCTCGAGGGCGAACTCGAGCGCCGCCGCCGCTTGACCGGGGTCTTCGCCGCCGTCGACACCGAGCCGCTCGACGATCTTTGCGAGTCCAGAGACCGGGCCAACCCGCTTCAGCAGCTCGGCGGCAGGCACCAGATCACCGGTCTCGACCGTGGCGCCTTCTTCGAAGCGGGCGAGAAGCGGGGAAAGGTCGACCGTGCCGAGCTTTGCCCGAAACGTCTCGGCGATCGCCCGCCGGAGCAGGTGCACAAGCACATCGCGTTCGCGACCTTCCTCGCTGACTTCGAATTCGACCTTGCCCTGCAGCGAGTCGACGATCGAATGCAGGTCGCAGACACGCGCTACGGCGTCGGGCTCACCGGTGATCGCGGCTCGGCGAAGTGCCGACGCAGCAACGGTTTCGGCGCCCGCGATCGCGAAGCGCGCTGAGATGCCCGAGCGCTGGTCGACTGCCGTCGACTCGCGCACCAGGCGAGTGAAACGCGCGACGACGTCAAGAAGGTGAGCCGGTACGGTTGCCGCAAGCTGCGCCTCTTGCGCGACGAGTCCGACTTCGTCGGCCAGCCGCAACGGGTAGTGCGTGCGGACCTCGGCCCCGAAACGGTCTTTCAGCGGTGTGATGATGCGGCCGCGGTTGGTGTAGTCCTCGGGGTTCGCACTTGCAATAAGCAGGACGTCGAGAGGCAGCCGCAACGCGTAGCCACGAATCTGGACGTCACGTTCTTCGAGCACATTCAGTAGCGCGACCTGAATTCGCTCAGCCAGGTCGGGCAGTTCGTTCACCGAGAAGATGCCGCGGTTGAAGCGCGGCACCAATCCGTAATGCACGGTTTCGGGGTCGCCGAGTGTGCGGCCTTCGGCCACCTTGATGGGATCGACGTCGCCGATCAGGTCGCCGACGCTGGTGTCGGGGGTGGCCAACTTCTCGCCATAGCGAAAATCGCGATGCAGCCAGCCGACCGGCAGATCGTCGCCGAGTTCGTCGGCCAGCCTGCGGCAGCGGGCACAGTCCGGCACGTAGGGATGGTCGTTGATCTCGCAGCCGTCGACGACCGGAGTGAACTCGTCGAGCAGACCAGCGATCGTACGGATCAGCCGTGTCTTGCCCTGGCCGCGCTCGCCGAGCAGCACGAAATCGTGGCCGGCCAGCAGCGCGCGCTCGACCTGCGGCAGCACGGTCTCGTCGAACCCGACGATGCCGGGAAAGCGTGTCTCGCCCGACCGCAATCGCGCGAGCAGGTTGTCGCGAACCTCGGTCTTGACCGGTTTGGGCAGATGGCCAGACGCGCGCAGCGCGCCGAGGGTAGCGATCGATGGGGCAGTGGCAGTGGCAGCGGCGGGATTCTCAGCAGTCTGGGGCACGCATTCGACCTTACGTCGCGGTCGCCCTTTCGGCGCACCGGCTTTTCGCCGTCCGCCGTCCGCCGTCCGCCGTCCGCTCCTCGCCGTCCGCGGGTCGCCGGTTCGCGGTTCGCCGTCCTGCCGGGTGCTCTTCGCCGGTTCGCCGTCCGCCGGTGCGCCGTCCGCTCTCCGCCTACGGGGTGCTTCATGCGGTGAACCGCAGCATCATGCGCT
>JBOGEK010000297.1:0-1852 GCA_050743645.1 Acidothermaceae bacterium | reverse complement strand
TTGCGGCGTCGTGAGCTGAGTGGCGCCCTCCAGGTTCGTCGGCAGCGTCAGCGTCACTGGCACCGGCTTTTGCTGGTTCAAGACCACCGGTACTGCGATCGCGGCCAAGATGATGATGCCGACGATGCCGCCGAGGACCGACAGCAGCACGATCAGTGTCCTGCTGCGCTTTTTCGCCGGCGGTGCGAACCCAGGGCCGGCAGGGTAGCCAGCCTGCGGGAACGCGACCGGCGGCCCGGCAACCGGCGGGTAAGCGGGCGGCGGGTAAGCGGGCGGCGGGTAACTCGGCGCGGCGCCCTGCACGGGCGGCGCGAATCCCACCGGTGCGCTCGTAGCGCGCGGTGCGCCCGCAACCGCACGTGCCTCGGGGCCGCCGGGCAGGATCGTCGCCCAGCTTGGATCGCTGGGTTGCCGTGAAATGTTGTCGCTCATCCGCGTTCCCCGCTCGCCGAGCCGGTATTGGGTGCCCTCCTCATGTCGGGGCTTGATCGCGACCGCTTGAGCCATTACCGGTTCGTGGTGGGCGGCCACGAATCTCTAGACTCGGGCGAGTGAGCAACGCAGACCCCACCGCAGCCCCGCGCGCCCAAGTGAGTGCCGACCAAGACGCGCAGGTGTTGCCTTCGCCCGGGAGCACTGCGGTGTCCGATCTGCCCTCGGTCTACGCGCCTGCGACGGTCGAGTCGCGGCTGTACGTGCAGTGGGTCGAGCGTGGCTACTTCACGGCCGACGCGGCGAGCGACAAGCCGCCGTTTTGCATCGTGATCCCGCCGCCGAACGTTACTGGCCAGCTGCACATGGGCCATGCGCTTGAACACACCTTGATGGACGCCTTGGTTCGCCGTCGTCGCATGCAGGGCTACGAGACGTTGTGGCTCCCGGGTATGGATCACGCTGGCATCGCGACCCAAAACGCGGTCGAGCGCGAACTCGGCAAAGAGGGCATTTCACGGCATGACCTCGGCCGAGAGGGGTTCGTCGAGCGGGTCTGGCAGTGGAAGGCCGAATACGGCGGCCGCATTCTGGGCCAAATGCGGCGGTTGGGGGATTCCGTCGACTGGAGTCGCGAGCGGTTCACGATGGATTCAGGCCTTAGCCAGGCCGTGCTCACCGTGTTCAAGCGGCTCTATGACGAGGGTCTGATCTATCGCGCCGAACGCATCATCAACTGGTGCCCGCGCTGCCTCACTGCGCTGTCCGACATTGAGGTCGAGCATTCGGACGACGAGGGCGAGCTCATCTCGATGCGCTACGGCCCGATCACCGTGGCCACCACCCGGATCGAGACCATGTTCGGCGACGTCGCGGTTGCGGTGCATCCTGACGACGAGCGGTATGCCCACCTGGTCGGCACCGAAGTCGAGCTGCCGCTGACCGGGCGCCGAATCCCGATCGTGGCCGACGAGCACGTCGACCCCACGTTCGGCACCGGCGCGGTCAAGGTGACTCCTGCCCACGACCCCAACGACTTCGAAATCGCGCAGCGGCACAATTTGCCGGCAATCTCGGTGATGGACGAACGCGGTGTGATCACCGCACCCGGGCCGTACGAAGGCCTCGACCGTTTCGAGGCTCGCCCGGCGGTCGCTGCGGCGCTGCGCGAACTCGGGCTCATCGTCGCCGAGAAGCGGCCCTACGTGCATGCGGTGGGGCACTGCTCGCGCTGCGACACCGTCGTCGAGCCGCGGCTGTCACTGCAATGGTTCGTGAAGGTCGAGTCGCTGGCCAAGGCTGCCGGCGATGCCGTGCGTGATGGCCGGGTGACGATCAGCCCACCCGAGATGGCGCGCAACTATTTCGACTGGGTCGACAACATGCACGACTGGTGCATCAGCCGGCAGCTTTGGTGGGG
>JBOGEK010000296.1:0-3548 GCA_050743645.1 Acidothermaceae bacterium | reverse complement strand
GCCGCGGCTCGTACGCTGCGACGCGACGATGGGTTCGGTTCGGCGGTGTCAGCCGGCGCTGTCGTGTTTGCCGTATGCGCCGGCTACCAGTTACTTGGTGCGGAATTCCCTGGATCTGATGGGATTTTGGAACCAGGACTTCAGCTGCTCGACGTCACGACCGCCCGCTTGCCCAAGCGCGCGGTTGGTGAACTGCTCGCAACGCCGAGTGCCGGCAGTACGTTGGCCGAGGTCCTCACCGGTTACGAAAACCACGCGGGCGGCACAACGTTGGGGCCGGCCGCTCGGCCGCTCGCCGTCGTGCAGTCCGGGATCGGCAACGGCACCAAGGACGCGAGCGGTTCGTCGTCCGAGGGTGCAGTGCAAGGGCGGATCGTCGGCACCTACCTGCACGGCCCCGCGCTCGCACGCAACCCCGAACTGGCAGATCTGTTGCTGTCGTGGGTGGCTGGCTCCCCCTTGCCTGCTTGGGAAAATGCCGATATCGATGCCCTGCGCGCCGAACGGCTCAGCGCTGTCAAACCGCGATGAGTGCGGTGCGTCTCCGAATCGGTTCAGCTGGACCGGATTGTGTCTTCAGTCAGCGGAAACAGCAGCAAGATGGCTGAGAATCTGCGGCTCACGCTTTCTGGCATCGTGCTCGACGCGCCCGACGCGTCCGCGCTGGCGAGTTTCTACCAGCGCCTTCTCGGTTGGCCGCGCGAGCAGGACGAACCCGGTTGGGTGAAGTTGCGTTCGCCGAACGGTGGCCCGGGATTGTCATTTCAGACCGAGCCGAACTATCTGCCACCGACGTGGCCTGCGCAACGAGGCGATCAACAGATGCAGGTGCATCTCGACATCAAGGTCGATGATCTCGACGTCGCCGCCGCACATGCCGTCGCTGCTGGTGCGGTGCTCGCCGACTATCAGCCGCAGGACGACGTACGCATCTATTTCGATCCCGTCGGCCATCCGTTCTGCTTGTTCTTGCACTGAAGGCTGAAAAGTTGGGCGTGGCGTCGCCGTAGGATCGGCCCCATGGATCTCGACGGACCCGACATCAGTGTTCAGCAGGCCGACGAAGCGGTGCGGGCTGGCGCCTACCTGCTCGACGTCCGCGAAGATTTCGAGTGGGTGCAGGGGCACGCGCCTGACGCCGTCCATATCTCGATGTCACAGCTCGGTGCTCGCGTCGGCGAACTGCCCACCGACCGCACGATCGTTTGCGTCTGCCACATCGGCGGTCGTTCGGCAATGGCTGCCGACGCATTGAACCGCGGTGGTTGGACGGCGGTCAACGTCGCCGGTGGCATGGAAGCTTGGGAGAGCGCCGGCCTGCCGGTCGTCGACGACGACGGTCAACCCGGTTCGGTCAGCTAGCTCGAGCTCTACCGTTCGCCGGCCGCGACGTTGAAAAGCCCCGTTGCGTTCCGACACGCTGGCGAGTCGGCCCGCAACCGGGCCAATGATCATGGAGCCACCTCGCGACCTCGCCCGGAGCGGCTCGTTGGTTGGTGGCCTGGGGCTGCGTCCGGGCATGATGGTGAGATGGAGATCGGCGGCGCGTCGCTTGCGGGCAGCTTGTTGGTGGCGTCACCGACGCTCGACGACCCGAACTTTGCCCGCAGCGTGATTTTGCTGCTCGACCACGACGCCGACGGCGCGCTTGGTGTGATCTTGAACCGTCCGAGCGAGGTTTTGGCCGGCGACGCGTTACCCCGCTGGGCCGACGTCGCGAGCGAACCGGCGGTCGTGCATGTCGGTGGTCCGGTGACCCCACAGGTCGTCGTCTGTCTCGGTCGGCTTCGGGTCGCAGCGACGCCGCAAGGGTGGACCCCGCTGGCGGGCCCGGTCGGTGCGATCGATCTCGAGACCGAGCCCGACGAGTTGGTCGGAGCGCTCGACGGGCTAAGGCTCTTCGCGGGTTACGCCGGTTGGGCCGCCGGCCAGCTCGAGACCGAACTACGGATCGGCGGTTGGCTGATCGTCGCGGCGGAGCCCGACGACGCGTTCACTCGCGAGCCCGACCGGTTGTGGTCGCGGGTATTGCGGCGGCAGGGCGGCGAGTTGGCGATGCTGCACACCATGCCGATCGATCCCACGCAGAACTAGCCCGGCCTAGACTGGCGGCCGTGAGCGACATCGAAACTGTTCCTGGCCTCGGTGACGGCGAAGGCCAGACGTTGACCTTGCCGAAGACCGAGACTCCTACGCCCCGGCTGTCGAACGACGGCGGTGACCACGAGCGGTTCGCGCATTACGCGCCCAAAGACAAGATCGTCGAGGCGTCGGTGATGGGCACGCCGATCACTGCGCTCTGCGGCAAGGTGTGGGTGCCGTCGCGCGACCCGTCGCGCTTTCCGGTGTGTCCCGAGTGCAAAGAGATCTACGACAACCACCTCACCGGCGACCCGCCGCCGTCCGAGTGAGTTCGGAGCCGAGGCTTCCAACGGACGCCGGAGTCAGCTTTGGGCCGGACGCCGCAGCGCCTTTTGGTCGGCCGGACGCCGAGGCGCTCGACCGCGCTGACGTCCTGCGCGAGTTTCGTGGGCGTTTTTATGGCATCGCCGACGACGTCATTTACCTCGACGGCAACTCGCTCGGCCGCCTTCCGGTCGATTCGCTCGATCGGTTGGACGACGTCGTGCGGCAGGGCTGGGGTCATGGTCTCGTGCGTTCGTGGGAGCGCTGGATCGAATGGCCGACCTCGGTCGGTGACCTGCTCGGCTCGACGCTGCTCGGCGCCGCACCGGGTCAAGTGGCGATCAGCGACTCGACGTCGGTCAACGTCTACAAGTTGGCGTGCGCGGCACTCGACCGGCATCCGTCGAGACGCACGCTTGTTACCGACACCGGCAATTTTCCCAGCGACCGCTACATTTTCGAGAGCCTCGCCGCATCGCGCGGGCTACGTCTCGTCGAGCTCGACGCCGACCCCGTGCACGGGGTCTCGATCGCTGACGTCGAGCGCGTGGTCGATGCCGACACGGCTCTGGTCAGCCTTTCGCACGTCGACTACCGGTCGGGCGCGCTGGCTGATCTCGAGGGAATCACAACCGCAGCACATCAGGTTGGCGCGCCGGTGTTGTGGGACCTGTGCCATTCAGTGGGTGCAGTTCCGATCGGGCTCGACGTCGCCGGCATAGATTTCGCCGTGGGCTGCACGTACAAATATCTGAACGCCGGGCCTGGTGCGCCCGCTTTTGTCTACGTGCGGCGCGATCTGCAGGCGCAGACGCGGCAACCGATCTGGGGCTGGTTCGGTCAGCAGGCTCAGTTCGACATGGCGCCGCGTTACCAGCCGGTAGAGGGGATCGAGCGTTTTCTTGTTGGCACGCCTCAGGTTTTGGGCATCGCGCTCGTGGAGCACGGTGTGCAGTTGCTCGCCGAGGCAGGCATAGAACGCCTGCGAGCAAAGGGAATCGCGTTGACGTCGTATCTCATCGCGCTGGCCGACGAATGGCTGGTGCCACTCGGGTTCGAGGTGGCGACGCCGCGAGATCCGGCACGCCGCGGATCGCACGTCTCGCTGAAACACGCCGACGCAGACCGCATTTCAGTAGCCC
>JBOGEK010000295.1:0-1731 GCA_050743645.1 Acidothermaceae bacterium | reverse complement strand
CCGTAATACGTCAGCTTGCGGTGTGGGAGGCGACGTAGTCGGGACTGCGTTGTTCGGCGCCGGCCAGGGCGGTCAGTTGCTCGTTCACCTCGGTTGGCAACCGAAGTTGAATGTCCAGCGGGCCGTTGCTGTGCCTTGGAAAGTGCATTGGGGCCTGCATTTGTCCAACCTGTAACTGCTGCGTGCCTGACCGAGCGTGGTGGCGGCGTGCCTGAAGGGCTGTAGGACAGCATGTTGGTGTGATCACGTACCGCACCGACCTCGCTGGCGTCAACGTCGGTGATCTCGATGGCTTCTTCGACGGCTGGCCCGCTTCGCCCACTCCGGCGGCGCTGTTGCGGGTTCTCACGAACAGCACGCACGTGGTACTTGCCGTCGAGGACGGCAAGGTTATCGGCCTCATCAATGCGCTGTCGGACGGCGAGTTCGCGGCATACATCCCTCTCCTGGAAGTCCGCGCGACCCATCGGGGCGCGGGCATCGGTAGCGAACTGGTGCGTCGGCTCCTCAGCATGCTCGGGGACGTGTACATGGCTGACCCGATTTGTGACGAGGCAGTAGCGCCGTTCTACGAACGCCTGGGGCTCATGCGGCTGACAGGTATGGCGCTGCGAAATCGCGCTGCGTCAGTGCTGTCGGCGGAACGCTAGTCGCCGGAATGCGACTCATCGGACGTCTGGTCTGATCGGAAGGACACTATTCGCTGGACTGGCCCGTTATCACAGTCCAGCCGAGGTCTGTCGATCCGACGTTGTTCCCGGCATCGTCGAGCGCGGTCGCCGACGCGGCCGGCATGCCGTTTGGTAGCAGTGTGAGCGCGAAACCCGATGTGGTGACCGGGACGGTGCTCGTCGCACCGTCGGCGAATCGGAGCAGAATGGCGGTCGCCGTGAGCGGCGCGTGGAAGTACACGAGAACCTCTTTGGTCGGAGTAGGCCCACCGCCCGCCTCCAATAGCGTCGGGTCAGGCAGCGCATCAACTTGGATGCAAGATTCACCCTCGGAACGCCACGGTTGACCGGCTGGTTGAAAAATCCACTGCTCACACTGGGCTTTACTCGTCGCACTGACACCGAGCCAATATTGTGCGTGCGTGCCGTCTGTGCCAATGGCCGACGCGACGAGTTTTGTGTTGGCGGCTGGGATGTTCCACGCCTTATTCCAGTGCTTAGCCACGTTGAACCCGTGCGACACGATGCTCGGCGCGCCGCCGGCCGCGATCGCAACGGTTCCGCCTGCCGCCGCCGCAACAGTGATCGTTGGGATCGCGAGCCAGCTGAGCTTGCGGCGGTTCCGGTGGCGGCGATTGGCACGCTCGTAACGCGCGTACAACGCCTCCACCGGCGGTATCTCAGTGATCGCCTCGTCTGCGAAGACCTCTAAATGCGCCCGCACTTGGTCTTCTAGATCATTTAGCATTGAGGTACTCCTTCATCGTCTCGAGACCGCGCGATACCAACGATTTGGCGGTGCCAGGACGACAGCCAAGTGCCCGGGCGGTGTCTGCCTCGGTGAGATCTTCGTAGTAGCGCAGCACGATTGCTGCGCGTTGTCGTGCGGTCAGATGTCGGAGTGCATCGCGGATGACCAACCTCGTGTCGTGGTCAGGTTCTTCGATTTCCTCGGCCCTCTGGCGCTTCTCCAGTACGCGGCGTCGTCCCCATGACCGGCAGCGGTTGACAAGAGTCACTCGAAGGTATGCAGCCGGTTCGTCGAGGCGCTCCCATGCTC
>JBOGEK010000294.1:0-6572 GCA_050743645.1 Acidothermaceae bacterium | reverse complement strand
GTGTGAGCTCGAACACGATGAAGGTCATCGCACTGGAAAGCGGGGTCAGCTGGCTCGAGCCACTCCTTGACGCTGCATTCGTCGACGCGATTGCGCGACTGGGCGGCCGGTGGGGATTCAGCAGCCGCAACGAACTGATGGGGCGGCTATTCGGCGACGTGTTGCCTGTGGTTGCGACGACGCGCGTAAGCAAGGTGTCATTCAATGCGGTGTACACCGGTGAGAGTCTTCGCGAGTTCGCCAGCATGTGGGACGGCGGAGGCCTCGACGACGCCCTCGTCGACCCTGAGGCGCTGCGCCGCGAGTGGCTGTCCGATACGCCATCAGGGTTGACGTTTGCGCTCCTGCATTCGGCCTGGTTGGCCAGCCAGCCGGCCGCGCCGGCCGCCTCGGACGCCGCCGGATGAACGAGCGAGTACTTAGGCTGTTCGGCGTGCCTCTTCGTGAGTGGCCGGCCGTCGTCGCGTGCGCCGCAGTGGCGCTCGTCGTCGAGGTGGGCCTGTCCGCCGTGAAGTTGCCTGCGTTGTCGAGACGGCTAGGAGTCACGCTTGAGTACGGGGAGCCCGTGCCGCCGGCACCCGGCACCTACCTGCGGCTGCCACCGTGGGCCTTGCTGCGGATGCGGGCAGCTGCTCGCGTGATGCGGCACTGGCCATTCGGCGACAGCTGCCTGCGCAGCGCGTTACTCACCGGGCAGCGGCTTCGACGATTGCAACCGATCCTTCGGGTCGGTGTGGCGAAGGACGGCACCGTGATCCGCGCTCACGCCTGGATCGAGATCTCGGGCGTGAGCTTAGATCCCAGTGCACCCTCGGTTTTCTCGGTGCTCCAGCCCGTTCAGGAGAAGGCATGACGACGCTCGATGTGCAGGAGTTGTACGGACTGCGGGTTGCATCGCAGCTCCCACTGCACGTCGACCGTCCGGCGACCGTCGGTGCGCAACCGGACGTCGTCGTGACCGTCGACGGCGAGCGCGAGGTGCCCGACGATGCGCCCGAAGGCATTCGCTTGGCTCACTTCTCGGTGCCCGAGCGGTCCTACTACACGTTCGTGACCTTGCCCGACGGTGATCACGTCTTGCGTTTTCACGGCACGGCCGACTTCGTCGTGTCGGCTGACCTGACGCGGGTCCGGATCTACCTCGCGCCCGGTATCGACCGCGGGCTTGCGTCGGTGCTCGTGAGCGGCATGTTGATGTCGTTCTTGCTCCTGTTGCAAGGGCATCCGCTGCTGCACGCCAGCGCGGTCGACCTCGGCGAGTCCGCAGTTGCGTTCGTCGGGTACTCAGGAAAAGGGAAGTCGACGATGGCGACCCTCATGTGTGCGGCGGGTGCCCGCATCATTACGGACGACGTTCTGCGGCTCGACCTCGAGCGCGGCACCGCACTTTGCCGGCTCGGCGCTACGGAGGCCCGGCTGCGCAAGTCTGCCAGCGATCTCGCGCGCGCTTTCGACGTCGAACCCGAGTCGCGGCGCACCAGTGACGAGCGCGATGCCGTGCGGCTCGACGCCTCGATCGTCGACCGCCTACCGCTGGCCGCGATCGTCGTGCCCGAGCCACGTCGCGATGTCGGCGCCGTCGAGTTGCTCCGGTTGCCCGCTGCGGAAGCGCTGTTGCGGTTGTCGTGCTATCCACGCATCGTCGGGTGGGAGGAGCAGGCCGTAATGGCCGCCCAGTTCCAGCTGCTGGCCGACGTCGTCGAACGGGTGCCGGTCTTCGTCGCGAATGTTCCTTGGGGCCCGCCGTTCGCGCCCGAAATCCCCGCCATGGTCCTGCAGCACATTGGGCTTTCGATTTCGCACTACGACGAGGCCGTCGGATCGAGGTAGCCCGCCGCCTGCATCGTGAACAAGTCGGCATAGAGCCCGTTCATCGCCATCAGTGCATCGTGGGTGCCGCGCTCGACGATGCGGCCGTCCTTCATGACGTAGATCCGGTCGGCCGATCGCACGGTCGAGAACCGGTGAGAGATGAATAGGACCGTGCGGCCGCCGAGCAGTTCACGAATACGGGAGAACAATTCGAACTCGGCGCGTGGGTCGAGCGACGCAGAGGGCTCGTCGAGGATGACGAAGGGTGCGTCGCGGTAGAACGCCCGTGCCAGGGCTACTCGCTGCCACTGGCCCAGCGAAAGGTCACGCCCACCCTTGTAGGCCTTGCTCAAGATGGTTTCGTAACCGGACGGCAGGGCGGCGAGGAAATGATGTGCGCCTGCTTGCGTGGCGGCTGCCGACACTTCGTCGCGGTCATCGATCGCGTCGGGCCGGCCGGCGGCGATGTTCTCCCGCGCGGTGAGTTCGTAGCGAACGAAATCCTGAAAGATCACGGCGATCGCCCGGCGCAGGTCTGGGCGGTTGAACTCGGTGATGTCAACGCCGTCCCAGCGAATCGCGCCTTCGTCGGGTTGGTAGAGCGCGGCCAACAGTTTCGCGAGCGTGGTCTTGCCCGAGCCGTTCTCTCCCACGAGCGCCACCACCTCGCCGGCACGAATGTCGAGCGAGACGTCGTCCAGTGCTTTGGCCTGACTACCTGGGTAGGTGAAGGTGGCGTGGTCGGCTTCGATGCGTTCGAAACGCGCAGGCGCTGGCCGGCCGTCTTCGGCCTCGACCGCTGCGGGTGCAAGCTCGAGGAAGGCGCGAAAATCAGCAAGGAAAAGGCTCGACTCAGAGATTTGCTGAACGCTTCCGAACAGGGTCGTGACCTGGGTGCTCATCAGCCGGATCGCGATAATGGCCGCACCGGCCTCGGCGAGCGTCGCTCTGCCGCGCCCAACCAGCCACACGAGCACCACCAACGTCGCACCCAGGAATGTGGCCGATGCAAGGCTGCCCACGAATGCCAGCGTCGACTTCTTCCTGATGTGCCCACGTAGGTCGCCGACGAAATCGCTGTAGACCTGGTCGAAGCGGGCCCTCAAAGAGGTGCCGAACCCGAAAGCCCGCAGTTCCTTGGCGGTGTCACGGTCACCAAGGATGCGGGTGAGATAGGTGCGCAGCCGCAACCGTGGAGTCTGGCCGACGATGAAGTTGAACTCCAGGCGGCTTTGCAATCGACTGGTGAGCCAAAGTGGCAAACCCGACAGCAGAAGCAACGGCAACAGCACCGGCTGCAGCGAGACGATCGCGGCCGCGAGTCCGATCGATCCCGCGAGCCCACCGACCAGGCCGACGAGACCCGTCGTCATCGTGATCGGGCGACTAACTGCGTTCGTTTGCACGCGATTGAGCTGGTCGTAGAACCCGGACGACTCGAAGGACCGCAGGCTCACCGAGCCGGCGACGTCGAGTATCCGCTGCCAGGTGCGGCGCATCGTGAGCTCGGAAAGCAGCCGCTGCTGCTGGGCAAGCACCGACGTGGACGTCGTCGAGACTGCCGTGACGACCGCGAGCAGGAGTACGGACGGAACTGCGTGACCGACCGACGTCTTGTGTTCCTGGATCGAAATGAGCGCGTCGAGGACTTGCTTGGTCACCAGCACCTGAACCGCTGCGATCAGGCCACCGATCAGCTGCAGAACTGTCGTCAGAGCGAAGACACCCCGACCCGCCGAAGAGACCAGTCGCACGCACTCGGCAATGAGCGTCGGCAACTCACGCGTGGACCTTCGCCGTTTCGCAGCGATGGCAAGCTCGACGTAGTCGACATAGCCGCTGCCGTCGTCGTTGGCGGGATTGGCGGGATTGGCGGGATTGGCGGGATTGGCGGGGTTGGCGGGATTGGCTGGACTGGTCGGGTCGGCGGGCTTGGCCGGGTTCGCGCGGGGGTTGGTGCCGTCGGCGTTGCTGCGCCCGCGCCGGGGGTCTTCACCTTTCGCGGGCTCGGTCATGCGGCCATTGTGGCCGACCGGGCGGGCCTCCCGTGGGCGGTTGCACGTCTGCCGTCGTCCTGCGCGTGGTAAGCCTGGTAAGCCTGGCACGCCCGGGCAAGCACATTGATACGAAAGACTGTCGCCCACAGTCAGGCAGTCCGAAAGGAGTCGACCTTGACCATCGCGCGTCCGCGGGTCGGGCACATCCAGTTCCTCAACTGCTTGCCGCTGTATTGGGGGATGGTTCACTCGGGCGCCCTGCTCGACGTCGAGCTCCATCGCGACACCCCCGACCGGCTGAGCGACCGGCTGGTGGCTGGCGATCTCGACGTCGCGCCGATCAGTCTCGTCGAATACCTCAAGCACGCCGACGAGTTGCGGGTGCTGCCCGATATCGCGGTCGGATCCGACGGCCCGGTCATGTCGTGTGTGCTCGTCAGCCAGGCACCGCTCGACCAGCTCGACGGGGCGCTCGTCAGCCTCGGCTCGACCAGCCGCACCACCGTCGAGCTGGCGAAAATGCTGCTACATGAGCGAGTCGGTGTGCAGCCGCGTTACCTCACGTGTCCACCCGACCTCTCGGCGATGATGCTCGAAAGCCGCGCCGCCGTCCTGATCGGGGATGCAGCGCTGCGCGCCACGTTGCATGACGGGCCGCGGCTCGGGCTCGACGTCCACGACATGGGCGCCGGCTGGCGCGACTGGACCGGGCTACCGATGGTCTTTGCCGTTTGGGCGGCTCGTCGCGAGTTCGCTGAGGCGCATCCGGGCCTGGCAAAAGACGTCCACGCCGCGTTCGTCGAGTCGCGTGAGCTGTCGCTCGCGCGTGTCGACGAAGTCGCCGAATCGGCGGCTCGATGGGAAGATTTCGACGTCGCGACCTTGGTGCGCTATTTCACCACTCTCGACTTCTCGCTCGGCGAAAGGCAGCTCGCGGGCATGGCCGAATTCGCCCGCCGGGTGGCGCCCCGCATCGGGCTAGCCCCCTTGGTTCAGCCGCAATTCATCGAAGTCTGATCAGCTCGCGGTGCGGAACCGCTCCCACATCACCCGTTGTGACCAACGCACCCCGACCGCGCGAAGAATCGCGTACAACCTGAGACGATCTGCGCATGTCGACACCTCAGGGTGAAGCGCCTCCGCGGGTGTATCGGGTGGTCGTCGCCGACGACGCCGCCGGTATCCGAGCGTTGCTTCGCACTCTGCTCACACTCGAGCCCGACTTCGACGTCGTCGGCCTGGCATGCGACGGTGCCGAGGCGGTCGAGCTGGTGTCGAAGCTGGAGCCCGATCTTGTCGTCATCGACGTCTCGATGCCGGTGATGTCGGGACTCGAGGCCATCAAATCGATCCGTGAGATCGCGCCTGCGACGCGGGTGGCGGTGCTCACCGGCGAGCGCCGCGACCTCCCTGACGGCGCGCACGCCCAGATCGAGAAAGGCACCCCGAACGAGACCCTGATCGACGCGCTACGCAAGGTCTGCCGCACCGAGCCCGCGTAGGCACTAGCCCCGCTCGCGCGGCTAGGCTGGCGAACGTGGCTGATCTCCGTGCGATTCTCGACAGGGCTGCCGATGGCGGCCGCATCAACCCCGACGAAGCGCTGCTGCTCTACACCGACGCGCCGCTGCATGCGCTAGGGCGGGCAGCTGACGCCGTCCGACGTCGTCGTTTTGGCGATACAGCTGAGATCGCCACCTATTTGATCGACCGCAACATCAACTACACGAACGTCTGCGTGACCGCGTGCAAGTTCTGCGCGTTCTACCGCGCGCCCGGCCACAAAGAGGGCTGGACCCATTCTCTCGACGAGATCCTGCGCCGCTGCGCTGAAGCTGTGGAGTTGGGCGCGACGCAGATCATGTTGCAGGGCGGGCACAATCCGGGGCTCGGCATCGAGTGGTACGAAGAGACGTTCTCGGCGATTCGTGCGGCCTACCCGGCACTCGCGTTGCACTCGCTGGGTGGGTCTGAGGTCGTGCACATCGCGCGGGTGTCGGGTCTTTCATTCGCCGACGTGATCGCGCGGTTGCACGCGGCCGGTCTCGACTCGTTTGCCGGTGCGGGCGCCGAGATCTTGACCGAGCGGCCGCGCAACGTGATCGCGCCGCTGAAGGAAAAGGGCGCGGTCTGGCTCGAAGTGATGGAGACCGCGCACCGGCTCGGCATCGAGTCGACAGCGACGTTCATGATGGGCACCGGCGAGACGAACGTTGAGCGAATCGAGCATTTGCGGCTCATTCGCGACGTGCAGGATCGCACCGGCGGCTTCCGCTCGTTCATCCCCTGGACCTACCAGCCCGAGAACAACCACCTGCACGGGCGCACCCAGGCGACGTCCCTCGAATACCTGCGGCTGCTGGCCGTGGCGCGATTGTTCTTCGACAACATCGCGCACTTGCAGGTGTCGCAGTTGACGCTGGGCAAGGAGGTCGGGCAGCTCGGCCTGCATTACGGCGCCGACGATCTCGGATCGGTGATGCTCGAAGAAAACGTCGTGTCGTCGGCTGGTGCGCGTCATCAGTGGAACCTCGCCGAGCTCATTCACTTGATTCGGACGGCGGGACGGGTGCCGGCCCAGCGCGACACGTTGTACAACCACCTCCGGGTGCACTGGACCCCGGCCGACGACCCGATTCCTGACCCGCGGGTGCACTCGCACGTGGCGTCTACAGCGCCCGCGTTCCGTCGCGGCCTTCCATTGGTCGACGCCGCAGCCGCGGCGCCGGCCGGCGCGCAGTAACAGCCCGCGCGTCAGGCGCC
>JBOGEK010000293.1:0-2533 GCA_050743645.1 Acidothermaceae bacterium | reverse complement strand
ACCCAGGCTTGCGACTTTCGCGACAGCCTGTCGTCGCTAAAGGCAGCTGGCGTCGCCGTACTCGGCATCTCCCACGACCCGGTGGCCAAGCTCGCCCAGTTCCGCGACAAGGACTCGCTCACCTTTCCCTTGTTGTCGGACGTCGACAAGCAGGTGCTCAACGCCTACGGCGCATACGGCGAGAAGAACAACTACGGCAAGACGATGATGGGCGTGATTCGCTCTACGTTCGTCGTCGACGCCGACGGAAAACTGCAGGCCGCGCAGTACAACGTGAAAGCCACCGGCCATGTCGCGAAGCTACGCGGCGAACTCGGGGTGTAACTGCGACCGCAGTAACCGAGCGGCCGTAGCGCAGTAACAGAGGGGCCGTAGCCCAATGGCAGAGGCACGCGGTTTAGGTCCGCGCCAGTGCGAGTTCGACTCTCGCCGGCCCTACTTCATCGATGTGCGCACGCGTGCCCTAGTGCTGGCACGCCAGCACGCGATTCGGACGCTCTCGTCGGCGTCCGATCACAAGGTCAGTATGCGAGCGAGCCGCCATCTCCGCTGAGTTCGTCGAGCATCGCTGCCGGCACGAAAAGCTCGCCGACCGCTGCCCTGCCGCGGGCGTCGGCAAGCATCGATGCGGTTGCTGTGGCACCAAATCTCGTGACGCCGATGGCCACCATCGACAGCAAGGTGTCGAGCGTTCGCACTCCCCCGGCCGCCTTCACCTGCACGCGCGGACTAACCGTGCGGCGCATCAGGAGCAGGTCGTGCATCGTCGCACCGCTGGCGGCGAAACCCGTGCTGGTCTTCACAAAATCGACACCCGAATCCTCGCTCAGGCGGCACGCCACCACCTTCTCGTCGTCCGTCAGGTAGGCATTTTCGAAGATGACCTTCACCAATGCGGACGACGGCGTAGCGGCATCGACGACTGCCTGGATATCGGCGGCGACGACGGCATGTTCGCCACCCCGGAGGCGGCCGATGTTGATCACCATGTCGAGCTCGCGTGCTCCGTCGTCCAATGCTTGGCGAGCTTCGAACACCTTGGTCTCAGTCGTCGAGCTTCCGTGCGGAAAGCCAACCACAGCACCGACCTTCACCGGGCTGTCAGCCAATTCGTTCACCGCATGCGCAACGTCGGCCGGCTTGCAACAGACGGTGGCGACCTCGTGCGTCGCAGCGAGTTGGCAGCCAAACGTCACGTCGTCGAGCGTCAGTTCGGGCCGCAGCAGCGAATGATCGATCATCGCGGCCACCTCCGCCGCCGTCAGAACGGTGCCAGGGTCGTAGTAGCGCGGGGCCGTATGCATGCCTCCATCTTCGCCTGCCGCGCGCGGTTTCGGGCATGGAACAATCACGGCCATGCGCTGGCACGTGTCGAGCCTTCATGACTGATGACGCGACCCGCGGCGATACGCAGGCTGAACCCAATGGCGAGCGTTGGCTCACGGCGGGCGTCGGAAGTGTCGGTGCAGCAAGCTTTTTCAGCGATTCCGGTCATGAGATCGCGACGGCTGTATTGCCAAGTTTCCTCACTACAGTGCTGCACAGCTCGGCCGCGGCGCTTGGTTTGATCGAAGGCTTCGCCGACGCATTGACCGGTGTCGCGAAGCTGATCGGTGGCCCCTTGGCGAACGACCCGAGCCGTCGACGGCGGCTGGCCACCGGCGGATACCTCGGAACCGCCGTCGCGACCGCGGCAATCGGCTTCTCGGCGGCGGTCTGGCAAGCGGGCGTGCTGCGCGCGATCGCGTGGGCTTCTCGCGGAATCAGGTCGCCGTCGCGCGACACGTTGTTGGCGTCGCTCGCTCCCCGTGCGGCATACGGCCGCGCCTACGGGCTCGAGCGGGCCGGTGACAACCTCGGAGCTGTGGTCGGGCCGCTGCTCGCGGCCGGGCTGGTGGCGTGGCTCGGCATCAGGCCAGCAATCTATTTTGCTTTCATTCCAGGCGTCCTTGCGGCCGTGGCGATCACCGTTGCCGCGCGCGAAGCTCGCCGACTTGGCCGCGAGTCAACGCAGCGGAGGCGGTTGCATTTCTCGGGGCTGCGCGGCTCGGGGCTCGGTCGGCCGCTGCTACCGATCGCGATGTTCGAGTTCGGCAACATCGCCACCACGCTGCTGATCCTGCGCAGCACCCAACTGCTCACCGGCGGCGGCCGATCCGCCTCGGCGGCGGCCAGCCTGGCCATCCTCATCTACGCGAGCCACAACGCGTTCGGCTCCGCGGTCGCCTTGTTCGCTGGCCGCTGGATCGACCGCGCCGGGCCCCGGGTGGTGTTCGGCACGGGGGCGGCGCTGTACGTGCTCGCCTACGCGGGCTTCGCGATCGGCGTCCACGCCTGGTGGTGGCTTCTGGTCGCGTTCATCCTCGCCGGCTCAGCGATCGGGCTCGGCGAGACAGCCGAGTCGACGCTGTTCGCCCAAGCGTTGCCCGACCGGCTGCGCGGCAGCGGGTTCGGCGTTTTGGGCGCGGTGCAGGCCGCCGGGGACCTCGTCTCGACCGTCGTGGTCGGCGTCTTGTACACCACAGTCTCGCCC
>JBOGEK010000292.1:0-9164 GCA_050743645.1 Acidothermaceae bacterium | reverse complement strand
GGCTGAGCTGCGTGGTCGATCGGGTCTGACGTGGCGACCGAGCCGACCGTCTTCGACGATGGCCCGGCGCCTGCTGCACGCCCAGCGGGTTTGGCCGCGCCTGCACCGGCCGTTGCGGCGGCGACGCCGGCCGGCACCCGGCCGCTGGCGCCGTTGCGAGCTGCCACCCGACGCGCCAGCGCCTGGTATTGCGGCTCGCGCTCCTTGAACACACCCAGCAACGGGGTCGCAATGAAGATCGACGAATACGTACCGGTGGCCAGACCGATGAACAACGCGAGGGCAAGGTCCTTGAGCGAACCGGCGCCCAACAGGCCGGCGCCGACGAACAGCAGTGACGCCACGGGCAACAGGGCGATGATCGATGTGTTGATCGAGCGCACCAAGGTCTGGTTCACCGCCAGGTTCGCAGCCTGGGTGTAGGTCATGCGGCTGCCCCCGGCGATTTCACGGGTGTTTTCTCGCACCTTGTCGAAGACGACGACAGTGTCGTAGAGCGAGTAACCAAGGATCGTGAGCAGGCCGATCACGGTCGACGGCGACACCTCGAAGCCAACCAGCGCATAGATGCCGACCGTAATGATGAGGTCGTGGATCAACGCGATGATCGCCGCAGCGGCCATCTTCCAGTCGTAACGAAGCGACAGGTAGATCACGATCGCGATCACGAAGATGATCAGGCTTTCGATCGCCTTGTCAGTGATCTGCTTGCCCCAACTCGAACCGACGGTCTCGGTCGAGACGGTGTCGACCTTGAGGTTCGACTTGATCGCCGCAGTGACCTTGTTCGCCTCGTCTTGTGTCACCGGCTTGGTCTCGACCTGGAAGGTCGCCTTGCCGCCGCCAACCGGGCTGAGCTTCTGCACGACCGGGTCGACGATGCCGGCGCCGGTCACAGCGTCGCTGACCTGGCTGCTCGTGTATCCGTTGTTGTTGAAAGTGAAGAGGCTGCCGCCCTTGAACTCGAGGCCGAGGTTCAGGCCGCGGACGCCGAGCCCGACAATGCTGACGATGATCACGATGCCGGAGAGGGCAATCCAGCGCCGCCACCGGCCGACGAAGTTGTACGAGACCTGGCCCGTGTACAGCCCATGCCCAAGCGCACCCAATCGGCTCATGCGGTCACCGCGCTCGGCTCGTCGCGACCTACGCCGCCACTCTCGCTGCGCTCCATCGTCGACTCCAGTCGCTTCTCACCCTCGCCGCTCATGACCTCAAACCTTCCTGGCCGGCGCGGGGCGCCTGGTGATCGCGGCTGTCGTCTTCAGCCGCTCGACGCCGAGTCGCGCGGCATCAAGCCCGGACAATGGGTGGCCGTTACCGAAGAACTTGGTGTGCCCGAGCAACGTGATCAGCGGCTTCGTGAAGAAGAACACGATGAACAAGTCGACCACCGTCGACAGGCCGAGCGTGAAGGCGAATCCGCGAACGTCGCCGATCGCCAGCCAGTAGAGGATCACGGCGGCGATCAACGACACCAAGTCGGCCGACACGATCGTGCGCCGGGCACGGACCCAGCCCTTTTCGACGGCGGTTCGCAACGTGTTGCCCTCACGCACCTCGTCTCGCAGTCGTTCGAAGAAGACAACGAACGAGTCGGCGGTGACACCGATGGCAACGATCAAACCGGCGATGCCGGCGAGGGTCAGCGTGTAGCCGATGCCCTTGCCCAGCAAAACGATGATCGGATACTGGATCGCTGCCGAGAGCGCGAGGCTGGTGACCGTGACCAGCGACAGCCCTCGGTAGTAGAAGAACGAGTACAGCAAGACCAGGATCAAGCCGATCGCGCCCGCGAGCACTCCTGCATGCAGTTGAGTGGAGCCGAGTGTTGGCGAGACGGTCTGAGCCGTCGCCTGGTCGAAGGCCAGCGGCAGCGCGCCGTACTTGAGCACGTTGGCGAGATCGCTGGTCTGCTTGTGGCTGAAGTTGCCGGTGATCTGGGTCGGACCGGTGATCGCGCCCTGGATCACCTCAGTCGAGAAAACGTTGCCGTCGAGCACGATCGAGGTGAGCGTGCCGATGTGCTTCGAGGTGAAATCGGCCCAGGTCTTGGCGGCGCCCGACTTGAAGGTCAGCTGCACGCTCCAGCCGCTGTTGCCGCCCTGGCCAAACTGGGCTGCGGCGCTCTGTACCTGCTTACCCGGGATCAGCGTCGGATGCAGGATGTACTTGTACCAAACCGGCGAGCCGTCGGGGTTGCCGCACGTGACGAGGAACTTGTTGGGATCGTCCTTGTCGGCGTTGCCCTGCTGGTTCTTCGGGTTCGAGCAGTCGAGGCTGGCGTATTCGGCGAGTTCGGCCGCGCTCGGGGTCGTCTCTGGCTTGGCGGCCTTCGAACCTGACGTGGACGGCGCTGAGGCAGCCGGCGTCGAGGGAGCCGGCGAGCCACTTGCCGCAGCCCGCACGAATGCGGCCGGCTGTGCCTGCGGTGCGCCACCAGGGTGAATAGCACCGAGCGCCTTAGGACTCGACGCGGCCGGCGCGGGCGATGCCGCACCTGACGGCGATGCGCCGGACGATGGCGACGTGGATGGCGCTGGCGACGCAGGCGTGGTGGGCGTGGTGGGCGCCGTACTCGTCGTGTCTGGCACGTCGGTGCCGGTGGTACCTGGCGCGTTGCTCTCGTAGACCTGCCTGATGCTGAGCAGCGCAGTCTTGCCGATGTTGTTCAAGACACTCTCGGTGTCTTTGCCGGGCACCGAGACGACGATGTTGCGGTTGCCTTCGGTCGACACATCGGCATTGCCGACGCCGGCGCCGTTGACGCGCTCGCGCATGATCTCGACGGCAGTGTCGAGATTGGCCTTGGTGATGCCGCCGCCGGCGACCGTCTCGCGTGCGGTGAGGGTCACGGTCGTGCCGCCACGCAAGTCAAGCCCGAGGCCCGGCGAGAAGGTACCGCTCAACGCCATGCCGCCATACAGGGCAGCAAGCACGATCAGGACGAGGACCAGGGCACGCCCTGGATTCGACCTCTTGGCAGGTGGCACCTGGTTCTCCCTGTCAGCGCGACGCTCGGCAACTCACCCGGCCGGGTAGGTGGCAGAGCACACGACGGCGGTCGCGTCGGCGGCTCGGACGACGCGAATGCGTGTCCGACCTTAGGACATCTACGGCAAGTTCGTGCAGCGAAGCAGTATCGCGGACGCTGTGAACTCAGTTCTTCACGGGGTGGAAACGGATCCGGTGCCGGGTTCGTGCCCACGGTCATCAGGGCTCTCAGCCGGCTTCGCGGCCGACCGCTTCGCGAGTGCGTCGAGTTCGGCGTGCAGATCATCGTCGTCGAGGCTCGATGCACTCTCGTGGTCGTCACCGGTGTCGGCATTGACATCGGAATCATCGAGATCGACGGCGTCGGCCTCCAGGTCGTCACCATCGAGCTCGTCGTCGACCAGGTCGGGCACCACCTTCATCACGGCGGCCTTGGCGAAGCGGACGTCGACACCCTCGGAGATCTCGACGACGATCGTGTCGGGCTCGACGTCGACCACCACGCCGTAGATGCCGGACGTCGTCATGACGCGCACGCCCGGCTGGATGGCATCGGCCAGCGACGTCATGTTCTTGCGCCTACGGTTCGATTGCACCTTGGTAAAAATCACCATGATGACGATGAGTGCCAGCAGGTAATACACGAGTTTGATGCCCTTCTAGACGACCAGCGGCGATAGATCATCGTCGAGTTGAAAGACGACACCGCCCGGCTGCAGACGGCATTGCGAGTGGCGCTGCGGACAGCGATGCCGCCAGTTCGCTGCACGGATCGCCGACACTCGAGCCCCCGTAGCCAGCAGCGAGTCTATGCGATGGCCTCCGGTTTCGGTGCCCGGACCGCGTTCAGTCGGAACGCGCCCGCTCGGATCCCGGATCGTCGCGCTCGAGCTCGACGTCCGGCTCATCGAGGTCGAGCCCGACGTCGAACAGCGAGATGCTCGCGGCGCCCCCCGGCCGTGACTGCCCCGCCGCCGCGCCCAGCGAGCCGACGGGAGGGGTCAGACCGAGGTGTCGCCAGCCTGCAGCGGTGGCGATCCGGCCCCGGGGAGTGCGGGCGATGAATCCGGCCCGAAACAAGAAGGGCTCGGCGACTTCTTCGACGGTTTCGGGCTCTTCGCCGACCGCGATCGCGACGGTCGTGAGCCCGACCGGGCCCCCTCCGAACCGCTTCACCAAAGCCTCGAGCACACCCCGGTCGAGCCGATCGAGCCCCTGCGCGTCGACCTCGTAGACCGCAAGTGCAGCCGCGGCAACGTCTCGGGTCACGACGCCGTCGGCCTTGACCTCGGCGAAGTCGCGCACGCGGCGCAGCAACCGGTTGGCGATGCGCGGCGTTCCGCGCGACCGGCCGGCAATCTCGGAGGCGCCTTCGGCGGTGAGAAGGACGTCGAGAAGCCCCGCCGACCGCACCAGGATGCGTTCGAGCTCGGCTGCAGAGTAGAACTCGAGATGGCCGGTGAACCCGAACCGATCGCGAAGCGGCCCCGGCAACAATCCGGCACGGGTGGTTGCGCCGACCAGGGTGAACGGTGCCAGATCGAGCGGAATTGCCGTAGCGCCAGGGCCTTTGCCGACGACTACGTCGACCCGGAAGTCTTCCATCGCGAGGTAGAGCATCTCTTCGGCGGGCCGCGACATGCGATGGATCTCGTCGAGGAACAACACCTCGCCCTCGCTGAGCTGCGTGAGCAACGCCGCGAGGTCACCGGCGTGTTGGATGGCCGGGCCGCTACTGATGCGCAACGGCGCGTTCAACTCAGCGGCGATGATCATCGCCAGCGTGGTCTTGCCAAGCCCCGGAGACCCCGACAACAACACGTGATCGGGTACCCGGCCGCGCCGCTTTGCGCCGTCCAAAATCAACGAAAGTTGCTCGCGGACCCGCTCTTGGCCGACGAGTTCGCTCAACTGCTTGGGCCGAAGTGCGGCTTCGACGACGCGCTCGTCGGGGTCGGCCGGATCTGCGTGCGCGTCGACCACAGTGCGGGTGAATTCGTCGCTCATGCGCGACCCAACGTTCGCAACGCAAGCCGCAAAAGTGCTGCTACGTCGGGGGTTTCTCTGTTACCGATCGCGGTCACGACATCTGAGTCGGTCGACAATGCGAGCACCGCGTCGTCGGCTTCGCGAACCGAATATCCCAAGCCCAGCAACGCGCCGTGCACGCTGTCACGCCACGATGCGGTGCCACCCGGCAACGTGACGACGTCGTCGGAAAGCGTCGCGCCAGCCAACTTATCTTTGAGCTCGAGCACGATGCGCTGAGCCGTCTTGCGCCCGATCCCGGGAACCATCGACAGCGCCGCGAAATCGTCGGAGGCCACCGCCCGACGAAGCGCCGAAGGCGGGTGCACGCCGAGCATGGCCTGGGCGAGGCGAGGACCGACACCACTCGCGGTTTGCAACAGCTCAAACACAGTGCGCTCGTCGTCGTCGGAAAACCCATAGAGCGTAAGAGAATCTTCGCGGACGACGAGTGACGTGGCGAACCGTGCAACGTCGCCGACCCTGGCTTTCGCGATCGTGGCGGGTGCACAGATCAGCTGCATGCCGAATCCGCCGACCTCGACGACGACCGAATCGGGTGCGATCGCCGCCACCCGACCCGACACGAAGGCGATCATCGGCGGCCGCCGGTGGCGAGGGTGCGTGCGCCTGCGGGGCGTCCGCCGCCGGCAAGCCGGCCCATCGCACGTTCGACCCGTGCGCCGGCCGCGCCGCGCCAGAGTTGGCAGATGGCGAGCGCGAGCGCGTCGGTGGCGTCGGGCGGGCCGACGAGGGTGGGCGAGTTCAGCAACCGGCGCACCATGAACGCCACCTGCTCCTTGCCTGCACGGCCCTCGCCGGTGACCGCGGCCTTGACCTCACTCGGGGTATGCAGAGCAACCGGAAGACCTCGCCGCGCCGCACAGGTGATGGCCACCGCGGACGCCTGCGCGGTACCCATCACGGTGCGCACATTGTGCTGGCTGAACACCCGCTCGACGGCGACAACGTCGGGCCGATGCGCGTCAAGCCACGTCTCGAACCCGTTCTCGAGCGCGATCAGCCGGGCGCCGATGTCGGCGTCCGCCGGGGTACGCAGCACGTCGACGGCGACCAGCGTGGCCCGGCCGCCAAGCGTGCCGTCAACGACACCGATGCCGCAGCGGGTCAGACCAGGGTCGATACCGAGCACCCGCACTCGCGCCTCCGTTCGTCCGAACGTTTGTTCGAGACGAAAGACTAGCGGCGGATTTCACTCCCACAGCGTTGCCTGCGCGGTGTGTCGCCAGCGAGCTACGGCGTCAACCGGTTGGGCGGCTTTTGCCCGCCTGAACCAGGCCGGTTTCGTACGCCAGCACGACGGCCTGCACCCGGTCACGGAGCCCCAGCTTCGTCAGGATCCGCGTCACGTGGGTCTTGACCGTGCCCGGGCTCACGAAGAGCGTCTCGGCGATTTCCTGATTCGAAAGGCCAGCCGCGATCAACATGAGCACCTGGGTCTCGCGGTCACTGAGCATCTTGAGTCGCGAATCGCTGCCCGGTGCAGGTTGTTCGATGTAGCGCTCGATGAGCCGGCGAGTGAGTGTGGGCGACAGTAGCGCGTCACCGGCAGCAACCGCCTCGATCCCGCTGACGAGTTGTTCAGACGGTGAGTTTTTGAGCAAAAAGCCGCTTGCGCCAGCCCGAAATGCTTCGTACACGTACTCATCGACGTCGAACGTCGTCAGCATCAGGACGCGACAGTCCACGCCGAGGCGGGTGATGTGCCGGGTCGCCTCGATGCCATCCAGACCGGGCATCCGAATGTCCATGAGGATCACGTCGGGTCGAAGCTCACGGGCCAGTTCGACGGCTTCGTGCCCGCTGCGGGCTTCGCCGATGACGTCGATTGGCGGCTGCGCGGCGCCCAGAATGAGGCGAAAGCCGGCGCGGATGAGTTCCTGGTCGTCGGCGATGACGGCCGATGTCATGTCGCCTCCGCCGCCAGCGGTATTCGCGCACTGACGCAGAAGCCACCGGTCGCGACGTGTCCGACCTCCAACGAACCACCGTAGAGAGCAACCCGCTCATGCATGCCGAGCAAACCGTGACCGCGTCCGACCACGCCATTTGCCGAACTGCCGTCATCGACGACATCCAGCGCCAATTCGTTTGCGCGGTAGCGCACCTGCACCCGAGCCACCGCCCCACCCGCGTGCTTGAGTGTGTTCGTCAGCGCTTCCTGCACAACGCGATAGGCAGCGAGATCGACTCCTGCCGGCAGCGGGCGTTCGTCGCCAGTGACGTCGAGTTGAACGGGCACGCCGGCCGCCCGCATCTCAGCGACCAGATCGCGCAGACGCGCCAAGCCAGGCTGTGGTTCGAGCGCCGGCGCCGCCTCACCGTCGCGCAAGACCCCAAGCAGCCGCTGTAGCTCCCCCACACTCTCTCGCGAACTGGACTCGATCGATCGAAGTGCGTCCCTGACCGCGTCGAGGTCCGCGCCAGTATCGACGAGCGCCCTCGCCGCCGCGGCCTGCACACCCATCAGGCTGACACCGTGCGCGATGACATCGTGGAGTTCTCGGGCGATCTGCGTCCGCTCCTCCGCCAGAGCATCGAGGGTCCAGGCATCGCGCTCGGCCTCGACGCGCAGGGCATGCGACCTCGCCTGGTCGACACGTAACTGGCGCGACCGCGCGAGATCGCCCACCACCCAGACGCCTGCGATCAAGAAGAGGCCGAACAACAACTCGCCCGCCGAACGTTCCTCGGGGATTCGCGCAACGAACGCAGCTTCGACCGCGAAGGCAGCCAATAGTCCGAAGGTCCGCCACCGCGCGGGCCCGTACGCCGCGGCCGAGTACTCGGCGATCAGGAGTGGCAGCAATCCCGCCAACAACGACACTTTGGGTGCCACAAAGAGCACCTGAATGCCGAGTGCGGCGCACACCACGAAGCACGCCCGCAACGGAGTCCACCTTCGCAGCGCAAGTGGTGCGGTGAAAAACACCACCATCAGGGCTTCGCTCGGATGTGAGACGCGGCTCGCCACTCCGATCCCACCAGCCTGCCACCGCATCCAGACCTCGGTTTGCCCGATCACGAGCAAGACGCCGGCCAGCACGGCGTCGGCGACCTGGCTACGCAACCCCGCCGCACGGCGAACCGAATCGAGCACGATCACCAGCACGATCACCACCGTAGACGTGCCCGCGCACGCGTACATCCATCTCGCGACAGATCCCCTGTATGCCGGGCGACATAAGGACGACGCTCGGAATTTCGCCCTCCGCGATCGTCGTCACGACTCACGGCAGATGCGCCAGACAGCCGACGGATCGCAGGGTTGTTCGCGACGAGAACTCCCTCGCAGGAAGGACCCGCTAATGCCCTCGACCCGAAGCGATCGGCTCTTCGCCGCCGCCGGATTGCTGTTCCCGGTACTGATGATCACCGGATTCATCGCTTTCCCGAAGACCCCGGGGGGCGACGTGTCAGCCGCGCACGATCCCGTTTGGTTAGCGGCCCATTCGCATGCCGTGATCGCGCAGTGCTACGTCCGTGCGTTCGCGGCGGTGGCATTCATCGCACTGTCCGTCGCGGTAGCGAAAGCGATCAGCGCTCGCGGCGACGCGCCCGTGCTCTCCAAGCTCATCGTGGCCGGCGGGACGGCGTCCGCAATGTTGACTTTGCTGGCGCAAGCCGTGACGCTCGGCGCAGTCCTCGCGCTGCGCGACGGCGCCACCGCCGACGTCATGCACGGCTTGGATGGATTGAACGACGCAACGTTGAGCCTGTCGAGCCTGCCGGCTGTCTTGATGTTCGCGGCGGCCGCAGTCGGCTTCGGCCGCAGCCAGGAGTTCCCGCGCTGGTTGACGATCTTCAGTGCTGCAGGCGTGCCCTTGGCGGTGGTCGACGCAGCGAGCTACGACGGTGGCCCGCTGGCATCGGTTGGGATCCTCGGTCTGGCGTACTTCCTGTTGTGGAGCCTCGCGACCGCGGTGCACCTGACTCGTCACTCTGGCGGCGCTACCGCGCAGGGGCGCAGTGTCGCTGCGACGGCAGCAGCGAGTTGACCGCCAGCGCTGCCGACCGCTGGTCGAGGTCGAGGTGGCTCAGACCTCTTCGAGAACGTCGTCGCTGATGTCGAAGTTCGCCCAGACGTTCTGCACGTCGTCGCAGTCTTCGAGCGCGTCGAC
>JBOGEK010000291.1:0-3022 GCA_050743645.1 Acidothermaceae bacterium | reverse complement strand
AGACCAACGCCGACGTATCGGTGCTGGCGCGTGCGGCGAATAATCTCGGAGTCCTTGCTGATATCGGCATTCCGGTACCACGCGTCGTTGCGTACGACGATTCGTGCGATCACGTTGCGTTCTCCGTGCTGGTGATGACGAAGCTGCGTGGGCGTGACCTCGGCTTCGAGTTGCCAGCGATGTCGCGGCCGCAGATGACTCGTCTGGCCGAGCAAATTACTGAGATGCAAAGAAAAGTTGCAACTCTGCCAAGCGGCACGGGCTGCGGTTTCGTCGGTATCGGCGACGCCGCGACCAGAACGTGGGCGGACGTCGTCCGACACCCGACGTTCAAACCGCCCGTCGAGAATTGGCCGGATGATTGCGCCGACTTGGTACCGCGCGTCAATGCGCTCATCGATCTCGTCGAGCCGCATTTAGCAGCGGTCACGCCGGTGTGTTTTCTCGACGACGTGACGACCAAAAACGTTCTGGTCGAGGATTTCGCACTGACGGGCGTGGTCGATTTCGACGTCGTTTGTCATGGCGACCCGCTTTTCCAGATCGCACTCACCGGAGCATCGATTGCCGCAGGGTTCCCGGCTAAATGTGCCTTCTATGTAAGGGAATTAACGCGACTCGCGCAGCCAACGAGACAGCAGAAGGCCTTACTGGCACTGTACGAAGCAGTGTTTCTGACTCAGTTCTTACTCTCGGGTTCGACCGAAGAGGACTCGCAGTGGTGCGCGGCCACCGCGTCGGTGGCTAACAACCGGCTCGACGACGTAGAGCAGTTCTTCGCCTGTTGACGCATCGGTGCCATCAATTACGCCGCTCAGATGTGGATTCCGCGTGCGGCCAGGAAGGGGATGGGATCGATCGGGGTGCCGTTGACCCTCACCTCGAAATGCAGATGCGGGCCGGTGGCATCGCCGCGGGCCCCAACCAACGCGACCTGCTCACCCGGGGACACCTGGTCGCCTGCCTTCACCAGGAATTTCGACATGTGGCCGTACCAGGTCTGGGTGCCGTCCCAATCCTGGATCTTGAGCACCTCGCCGTAACCGCTTTCGGGTCCGGCGTACAAGACGGTGCCTGAGGTGGCGGCGAGAATTGCCGAGCCGTAGCCCCCGGCGAGGTCGATGCCTTCGTGAATGCGGCCCCATCGACCGCCGAACGGCGAACTCAACGATCCGTAATTCGGTCGAACCCAACGGTGAATGTTCGCCAGCCGCGCGGCTTCGGCTTTTGCGGCCGCCGCTTGTTTCGCAGCTTTCGCCGCCGCTTTTTCGGCAGCGGCCGCGGCCAGTTGGCGAGCCACCAGTTGCGCAGCCTGCTCTTGCAGGGTGGGGACCGGCGGCGCGTCGGTGGGCACCGGTGCACTGACCCCGCCGGTCAACGCGGGCGAGCTGACCGCGCCGTCGATCAGCGCATCGGGCGACGAAACCGTTGAGGAGGAATTACCCTTCGCGGACGGAAGAATCGGGCTGCTGGACGGCGAAAGTGGCGACCGAGCCAGATCGCGATCAGCGCGGGCTTTGCCTTGGCGGACACCGAATCCTTCGCCGTTCGCGTGAACCGCGGGAAGGATGCTGCTCGCCGAAGCCTGCAGCGGAGCCGCTTGAGGCGCGCCTGCATCGACGACGGTGACCGCGGAAATGGTGGAGATGCCAGCCATCGCGCAACCTGCAACGAGCAGGCGGGTGCGTCGTGAGGGCACGGTTCGGCATCCTTACGTGAGGAAGCCGGCCCGATGCGTGTCGTGTTCAGATGGACCGGCGGCGCCGAGGTTACCCACCGAAGGTGCCTGCAGCCAAGTCCACCCGGCGATACGCTCCGAACGACGGATATGCAGAGATATGCCAGAGATACGCCTGAGTTAACTGGAGGTTGGCTGATGGCAGCCGCCGGGCGCGTTCGGGTCGTGGTCGCCAAGCCTGGTCTCGACGGCCACGATCGCGGCGCAAAAGTGGTTGCTCGCGCGCTTCGCGACGCCGGCGTCGAGGTGATCTACACCGGCCTGCACCAGACGCCCGAGCAGATCGTTGCGACCGCGATTCAAGAAGATGCCGACGCGATCGGGCTTTCCGTACTGTCAGGCGCGCATATGACGTTGTTTGCCCGGGTTTTGGAGCTCCTTCGCGAACGTGACTCCGCCGACATCGTCGTCTTCGGTGGCGGCATCATCCCCGACTCCGACGTCCCGGAGCTGAAGGAGCTGGGAGTCGCGGCCATCTTCACGCCCGGCGCGAGCACGCTCACGATCGTCGATTGGGTGCGCGCCAACCTCGGAGACGCTCGCCCGGTGGGCTGACCCTCCTGCGAAGAGGCCGCGTCCCGGGCCGCAAGAGTTCGGGCTGCCTGCCACTTCAGACACCGAATGCACACCTCAGCACCGTTAGAGCGTTGGTGAGGTGTGCATTCGAGGTCTGAAGTGACGCGGCTGACCAGTCGGCATCTCTCGCCTCGGCACCGCGTCGACGTCGAACGGACCAGCACGTGCCAGCCCGTTCGACGTCGTTCGCTCGGTCCGCTGTCGGCGCTCAGCTGCTCGCGGTGGCCGACGGGCTGGCGCTCAGCTGCTCGCGGTGGCTGACGGGCTGTTGTGCGGGTTGCCCTTGCCGTGCTGCTGGCCGCTCTTGCCGTGCTGCTCGGCACCGGAGCCGGACGACGTGGCGTCGTCGCCGGTTGCCGAGGGTTCGGGGCTCGGCGACTCGGAGCTGTCGTCGCCGGGGTGCTTGACCGTGGCGCAGAACGAGGTGATGTTCGCGTCGCCACCGGCGAGGCCGGCCAGCTTGGTGCGGAACCCGACCTGGTTCTGCAAGCTGTGGCGCACCGCGTTCGACCATGCATTGCAAAGTCCGAACGCTGCGCTCGTGTCACCGGAGGGACTCGCCGTCGGCGAGACGCTCGGGCTCGCCGACGTTGTCGGGCTCGCTGTCGGGCTTGGTGTTGCGGTCGGTGTCGCCGTTGGGGTCGGTGTCGCGGTGTCGGTCGGACTCGCGGTCGGTGTCGGGCTGGTGCTCGAGCTGAACTGGTGGCC
>JBOGEK010000290.1:0-11885 GCA_050743645.1 Acidothermaceae bacterium | reverse complement strand
GCCCTGCCCCGGTGCCACCGCCGCCGTGCCGTCCGCCGCCGCCCCGCCGTCCGCCGCCCCGCCGTCCGCCGAGTTCGGCACTTCAACAGGCGAACCGCGGCTTCATGGGGTGCGCACGCCACATGAGGCGACCGCCAGCCGTCTTAACGTGGTCAACCGGCGCCCACCGGGTGACGAATTCGGACGGCGGGCGTGTCGTTGCTATCCTTACCCGACGCCTGAGCCGCTGAGCGTGCTTGGGCGCGTGCCCTCCTGTCACGGAACGACCGTGACCGCCTGAGTCCGAAGGAGGCTGGTGCACGCATGCGTCGTTACGAACTGATGGTGCTCCTCGACCCTGAAGTCGAAGAGAAGACCGTCGCACCCTCACTCGAGCAGTACCTCGGCGTCGTCCGCAATGGCGGTGGCACCGTCGAGAAGGTCGACATCTGGGGCCGTCGCCGGCTCGCTTACGAGATCGCCAAGAAGAGCGAAGGCATTTACGCAGTCGTCGACATCGTCGCCGAACCCGCGTCGGTGAAGGAGCTCGACCGCCAGCTCAACCTCAACGAGACCGTGCTGCGCACGAAGCTCATGCGTCCGGAAATGCGCTAGCCATGGCCGCCGGAGACACCGTCATCACGCTCGTCGGCAACCTCGTCGACGACCCTGAGCTGCGGTTCACCCCGAGTGGTCAGGCCGTCGCGAACTTCCGTATCGCCTCGACGCCGCGGTTCCTCGATAAGGCCACGAACGAGTGGAAGGACGGCGAAAGCCTCTTCCTCACCTGCACCGTGTGGCGGCAGGCGGCTGAGAACGTCGCCGAGTCGCTCACGCGTGGCATGCGGGTGATCGTGCAGGGCCGGCTGAAGCAGCGCTCGTACGAAACTAAAGAGGGCGAGAAGCGCACCGTATTCGAGGTCGACGCCGACGAAGTCGGTCCGTCCCTGCGCAACGCGTCAGCCAAGGTCACCAAGGCAGCGCGCGGCGGTGGCGGCGGCGGCGGTTACGGCGGCGGCGGTTCGGCGTCCGACGACCCGTGGGCGACCGGGGCGAGCAGCGCACCCGCAGGCGGCGGCGGCAACTTCTCCGACGAGCCGCCTTTCTAAAACATCGAGCCGGACGACGAAGTGCCGCATCGCGTCGCTGGCCATCCATGACGACAGCCGCCCGGGCAGCAACTGCCACACGGGCACAACGCTTAAGGATTCGAGATGCCGAAGGTTCCCCTGCGCAAGCCGAAGAAGAAAGTTTGCGTGTTCTGCAAGGAAAAGATTTCCTACGTCGACTACAAAGACACCAACCTGCTGCGCAAGTTCATCTCTGACCGCGGCAAGATCCGGGCCCGTCGGGTTACCGGCAACTGCACGCAGCACCAGCGTGACGTCGCGACCGCGGTGAAGAACAGCCGCGAGATGGCGCTGCTGCCCTACACCAGCGCAGCACGGTAAGGGGTCTCGCGATGAAGCTCATTCTCACGTCTGAGGTGAACGGCCTCGGTGCACCTGGCGACGTCGTCGAGGTGAAGGACGGCTACGGCCGGAATTTCCTTGTGCCGCAGGGGCTTGCGATGCGGGCCACGCGCGGTGCCGAGAAGCAGGTCGCCTCGATCAAGCGCGCTCGCGAGGTTCGCGAAGTGCGCGACCTCGGTCACGCTCGCGAGATCAAGGCGCAGCTCGAAGGCCTGTCGGTGAAGCTGCCGACTCGGGCGGGGGCGGCTGGCCGGTTGTTCGGCTCGGTTACCGCTGGCGACATCGTCGACGCCGTGAAGAAGTCGGGCGGGCCAGTGCTCGACAAGCGTCGCATCGAGTTGTCCGCCCCGATCAAGACCGTCGGGTCGCACCAGATCGTGGTCCGGATTCACCCCGAGGTTTCGGCCAAGGTTGCCGTCGAGGTCACGCCCGAGGGCTGACCCCGCACGTGTTCCGGTTGACCAAGTTAAGTCGGTGAGCGGTGGCTTCAACAGGTGTGCGCACCTGTTGAAGCCACCGTTTGCCTGTTGACGTTCGAGTCCATCGGCGTCATGCGCCGGCCAACGCGAGACAAACAAGCGGCGATGGGCTTCCTATTTAGCCAGCCGGGGCTACCACTTGGAACAGCACGTGGTCTTGCCAGCGGCCAGCGATTTTGAGGTAGTTGGGCGCGAGTCCGAATCGTTCGAACCCGTTACGCTGCAGCACTTTCTGCGACGCGCCGTTGTGCACCAGCGTGCCCGCCTGGATGCGATGCAGACCCAACTTATCGAACGCGATCCGCACGATCTCGCCTGTGGCAGCGGTCGCGATGCCACGACCGTTGTGGGCGGCGTCTATCCAGTAGCCCAAGTTGCCCGACTGGAACGGGCCGCGCACGATACCGCTCAGCGTGATCGCGCCGATGACCTCGCCCGGTACGCCATCGGGTTTGGCGCTAATGACGACATGTGGCAGCGTCTCGCCGCGCTCGTGGCGTTCGAGCAACTCACGGATCAGGGCGCGCTGCCCGTCGTCCGTGTAGTAAATCTCGTCGCGAATTGGTGACCACGGTGCCATGAACTCGCGGTTGACGACAAGGAGCCGTGCAAGCACGGGTGCGTCGTCGACTCTGATCAGCCGGGTGCGGATCACGCCTGGCCTCAACTCCAGGCGAGGCCGGTGAGGCGCTCGTAGGCCTCGATGTACTTCTCGCGCGTCTTGGCGACGACGTCGTCGGGTAGCGCTGGTGGCTGGTTGCCGGAGTGGCGATCCCAGCCCGAGGCGGGTGACGTCAGCCAATCGCGCACGAACTGCTTGTCGAACGACGGCTGGACCCGACCGGGGACGTAATCGTCGGCCGGCCAGAACCGCGACGAGTCGGGGGTGAGTACTTCATCGGCCAAAACCACGGTGCCGTCTTCGCGGCGGCCGAACTCGAACTTGGTGTCGGCCAGGATGATTCCACGCCCGCGCGCAATCTCTTCGGCTTTTGAATACACGGCTAGGGTGAGTTGCTTGATCGAGTCAGCAACGTCAGCACCGATGGCGTTTTCGACGTCCGACAAAGAAATGTTCTCGTCGTGCTGGCCGCGCGGTGCCTTCGTGGACGGCGTGAACAGTGGCTCGGGTAACCGCGATCCGTCGAGAAGCCCTGCAGGCAACGGGATTCCGGAGACTGCGCCGTCGCGCTGATAGTCGAGCAGGCCCGAGCCCGTGAGATAGCCGCGGGCGATGCATTCAACCGGGATCATGTCGAGCTTTTCGCAGATCATTGCCCGGCCAGCGAACTCGGCGGGCACGTCGGTGGAGAGTACGTGATTCGGCACAACGTCGGTGAGCTGGCCGAACCACCAGATCGACATGGCGGTGAGAATGCGGCCCTTGTCGGGGATCGGCGTGGGCAGCACGTAGTCGTAGGCCGAGACGCGGTCGCTGGCGACGAACAGCAGCCGCCCGTCGTCGAACGCGTAGAGGTCGCGGACCTTGCCTGAGGCTATGTGCGTGTAGGTCGTCACGGCGCCAACTCTTCCAGATGCGGGCCGGACGACGAAACCCATTCGTTCACGGTCGACGCTCGTGGTCTTCTGCACTGAGAATCCGCCGGGGGCCGGCACCGGTTTCAGCCAGCGAGTCGTCGGGGTTGTAGAGGCGGCACGTGCGCAGCGAGAGGCAGCCGCAGCCGATGCAGCCGGTGAGGCGTTCACGCAGGCGTACGAGCATGGCGATGCGCTCATCGAGACGCTGATGCCAGTGCCGAGAAAGCCTTTCCCAGTCGGCCTTCGTCGGCGTGCGGTCATTCGGCAATGTCGCCAAGGCTTCGGCGACCTCTTCGAGGCTCACGCCGACTCGTTGGGCGACGCGCACGAATGACACGCGGCGTAATGCACTTCGTGGGTACCGTCGCTGGTTTCCCGACGACCGTGCAGCAGGAATCAGCCCGAGCCGGTCGTAGTAGCGCAATGTCGACGTCGCTACGCCCGAGCGTTCGGCAAGTTCGCCGATCGTGAGAGTGGGGGCCGCTGCCATTCGACCAGCGTAGCCATGACTCCGCTTGACTTAAAGTCAACTTCAAGTTGCAGGCTTAGACGCATGACGACAACGACCAGCGAACGAGCGTCCGTGCCGCCACCGCAGTTGCCCTACGCAGCGCTGCACCAGCTGCTTTCCGAGATCACCGGTGATTCCAAGCACCTGCCCAGCGCCACCTCGACCCTTGACGTGTTGTGGGTGTTGTACGACCGCGTGCTCCGCGTCGATCCCGAACACGTGAACGACCCGGGCCGCGACCGCTTCCTCTTGTCGAAAGGACACGGGCCGGCGTCCTACTACGCGGTGTTGGCCGCGAAGGGCTTCGTGCCGCGGGCGTGGCTGAGCTCGATGGGCAACTTCGACTCACCGCTGGGCCACCACCCCGACCGGGTGCTGATACCTGGTGTCGAGATCTCTAGCGGCTCGCTCGGGCATGGGATACCGATCGCCGTCGGCACCGCGCTGGGTCTGCGGGCACAGCGAAATCCGGCGCGGGTGATCGTCTTGGCCGGCGACGCCGAACTCGACGAAGGCAGCAATCACGAAGCGATCGCGTATGCCGCACGCGTCGGCCTCGACAACCTGACGACCGTCGTGATCGACAACACCTCGTCGACTCACGGCTGGCCGGGCGGTATCGCGAAGCGCTTCGCTCTCGAAGGCTGGACCACAGTCGACGTCGACGGGCGAGATCACGCACAGCTCGCCGCCGCGTTCGGGCGGTCTCATAGCGGGCGGCCATCGGTTGTCGTCGCGCACGTCGAACCGAAGGGAAGCTTGTGATGATGACCCCGCTCGAGCTGCGTAACCACGCCGTGCTCATACGTCGTACTGCCACGGCGCGGTGGGCTGCGTCAAAGGGGATCGCCACGATGCGCGAACAGTTCGTCGCAACCGCCGCTGATCTCGTAGAGAACGATCCGCGCGTGGCAGTCGTACTCGCTGACATCTCGTCGGCGTCCTTCCAGTCGGCGATGCGTCGCCATCCTGATCGGGTGCTCAACGTGGGGATCCGCGAGCAGTTGATGGTGTCGACGGCCGGCGGGCTGGCGCTGACCGGCATGCGGCCGATCGTCCATTCGTACGCGCCTTTCACGGTTTCGAGGGCGTACGAGCAGTTAAAGCTTGACCTCACGTACCAAGATGTCGGCGTTGTCGTTGTCAGCATCGGTGCGTCGTACGACGACACCGGCGCAGGCACCACGCACTTCGCTCCCGAAGACGTCGCGCTGTTCGATACGTTGCCGGGCTGGCAGGTGCACGTACCGGCACATCTCGACGAGGTCGACCCACTGCTACGCGATGCCGTTGCCGATGGCGGCCGGCACTACATCAGGCTTACGGAATATGCCGTGCCACGTCAGCGAATTCAGCCAGTCTCGGAGCCGTCGGCACTAGTGGTTGCGGTCGGGCCGACCGTGGCTAACGTGATTGAAGCCGCGCGCGGGCTCAACGTCAGCGTGCTTCCGATCACGACGGTGCGGCCCTTCCCGGCGCAGGCGTTGCGGCGTGCCGTGTTCGAACTGACCGGCGAGGCCGACGTCGTGCTCGTTGAGCCTTATCGCACAGGCACTTCTGCCCATGAAGTGGCGGCGGCGCTCGTCGACGTCCGCCATCGGCTGTTGGCTTTAGGTGTCGGACGACGCGACCTGCGCCGCTATGGAACCGCAGCCGAACACGATGCTGCGCATGGCATCGACGTGGCTAGCCTGCGGCGATCGATCAGCGATTTCGTCGAAGCGGGTTACAAGATGCCGGACGGCGAATAGCGTGCTGCATCGGGGAAACGTGTCGCAATCGCTTCCACCTGCGTGCAGAAGTCGGCAACTTGTGTCGTGGCAGCACCGGTGAACCCGAGGGGTGCCGAGACGAGTTCGGCCAAGTCTGCGGAATTCAACCGGAGGCGCTCGTCGGCCCCCAGCCGCTCGAAGAGATCGTTGCGATCGGCGCCCTTTTCGCGCATGGCAAGGGCAACGGAGACGGCGTGTTCTTTGATCGCCTCGTGTGCAGTCTCGCGGCCGACGCCGTTGCGTACTGCGGCCATCAGCACCTTGGTGGTGGCGAGGAATGGCAGGTAGCGGTCGAGCTCGCGTTGCACAACGGCCGGGTAAGCGCCGAATTCATCAAGCACGGTAAGGAAAGTTTGGTATAGGCCGTCGGCAGCGAAGAATGCACCGGGCAATGCAACCCGGCGCACGACCGAACACGAGACGTCGCCCTCGTTCCACTGATCGCCGGCCAATTCGCCTGTCATCGCGGAGAATCCCCGCAAAACAACGGTAAGGCCGTTGACGCGTTCACATGAACGCGTGTTCATCTTGTGCGGCATCGCACTCGAGCCGACTTGCCCTGCCTTGAAGCCTTCGGTGACAAGCTCGTTGCCTGCCATGAGCCGGATCGTGGTGGCCAGACTTGATGGCGCGGCGGCCGCCTGTACCAAGGTGGTAAGTATCTCGAAATCGAGAGACCGTGGGTAAACCTGGCCGACGCTGTTCAACACCCGCTCGAATCCGAGATGCGCGGCGATGCGACGTTCGAGTTGCGCGAGCTTGCTCGCGTCGCCGTCCAACAAATCGAGCATGTCTTGTGACGTGCCCATCGGTCCCTTGATGCCGCGCAACGGGTAACGCGACAACGTGTTCTCGAGTCGCTCGAACGCGATGAGTAACTCGTCGCCCGCGGAGGCGAATCGCTTGCCGAGCGTCGTGGCCTGGGCGGCGACATTGTGGCTGCGCCCGACCATGACGAGTTCGGAGTGTTCGGCCGCGAGCCGGGCCAGCCGGGCCAGGGCGGCCACCATGCGATCGCGGATCACCTGCAGCGAATCGCGCACCTGCAGTTGCTCGACGTTCTCGGTGAGATCGCGCGAGGTCATACCTTTGTGAATGTGCTCGCGTCCGGCGAGTGCGCAGAATTCGTCAATACGGGCTTTGACGTCGTGGCGCGTCACCCGTTCGCGATCACGGATCGAGTCGAGGTCGACGTCCGCTATCACTGCTTGGTACGCCTCGACGACACCTGGCGGCAGCGCGATGCCCAGCTCGGATTGCGCCTTCAACACCGCGACCCAGAGCTGGCGCTCGAGGACCACCTTGGTGCGCGGTGACCACAGGGCCGCCAGCTCTGGAGAGGCGTATCGGGTCGCGAGGACGTCGGGGATCGCGTCAGGAATCGTCGTCATGGCGCAACCATTGTCGCGCATCGGCCTCAGTACTGGGCGGCTACCGCCTGGGCGATCGCAGTGAGCTGGGCTGCGTCGAGCGGTGGCTGGGCTGCCGATCCGGTGCCGTTCGGTTGGGCGGTGCTGGCGACGACCTCGATCTGCAATGGTGTTGGCGACTTGCGGGTGAGGCTGACGTCGACGCCGTTGTAACCGCCTTTGGTGACCGCTGACGTGCACAGCTGCTCAGCGTCAGGGGCGTTGACAACCGAGCAGGTCGGCGTTGGCGCGACGGCCGGCCGATCGATCTTGCCAACCCCCGCGCTGGCGCTGGTGCCGGTGGCCGCGCCGGCCGCTGCCAGTTTCGACGCCAGTGCCGCCTTCGACTGGTCTTGCGATTCTTGGTTGTGTGCTTGTGCAGATTTTTGAGCCTGGAGCTTCGAGAGGTCCTGTTGGCTCAGGCTAGAAGGATTCACTGCCGCAGACGCCGCGCCAGTGCCTGCGGGGCCGGTCGTGACGTCGACCTGCAATACGCCGTCCGGGTTAGTGAGGGTGAACAGGGTCTCCGTCGACATTGATCCATCGCTCAGCATCAGGCAGGTCGTGCCCTTTCGGGCCAACGCCTTCGGTTCGATGGCGAGCGTCGTGCGGGGCGGGAGGTGCGGCTTGATGACGGTGGACCAATCGACGGTAGGTGGAGTCGCACACGGCGTTACGGTCTTGCTCTTGACCGCGACAGGCCCGGACGGCGTTGCGCTGGCGGAGCCCGTGATCGATCCCGATCCCTGGCCGCCGGACGACACGTTGTTCGAACCGCCACGGAGACCGAGCAGGCTCGGGCCGGTAACCACGCCGGCCGTCACGACTCCGGCGAGCGCGGCGGTACTCGCCGCGTAAACGCCCTGGCGGGTGCGCGTGGCCTGCCGACCGCGAGCCGCGATCCGATCCAGACTGGGCAGGGTGGGCGGCTCGCCCGTCGTCCCTGATTCGAAAACGTGGCTGAATAGGCTCCGGGCGAATTCTTCGTCGTTCACGAGGGTCTTCCTTTCGTCGGCTGCGTGCCGGCCAGCAGTTCGGGGTCGGTGAGGAGCGCGCGCAGGTTCGTCAGCCCTCGCGCGGTCTGTGATTTCACGGTGCCTTCGCTACAGCCGAGAGCTGCAGCAGTATCAGCGACGTCGAGGTCGTCCCAGAACCGGAGAACTAAGACAGCACGCTGACGGGGTGGCATTTTTGCCAGTGCAGCAAGCAAAACTATGCGGTCTTCGATGTGATGGTTGTCGTCGGACGGTGTTTCGGGCGGACGGGCAGAGGTGATTTCGCGTTGCCACGAGAATCGACGTCGTCGGTCAAACGTCGCCCGCACGATCATCGTGCGCACATACGCCTCGACCCGTTCGCGCCGTTGGATCTTGGTCCAGTTGGCGTAGAGCTTGGCCAGCACGGTCTGCACAACGTCGTCGGCGTGATGCCAGTCGCCGCACAGCAGGAACGCGGTGCGCCGCAGGCCTCGCATGTTCGACTCGGCGAAGTTCCGGAAGTCCGCCTCGTCGCCGGCATTCACATGAATTTCCTTTCGGCTGCCGACCGTTCCACCCGTAACAGGGGATGGCGGCGCCTCCAGGTTGCATCAGCTGGGCAGACCGATCTACTGCGGCGGCGAAATCTCCCCGCGGACCGCGCGCATCGCGATGTCACCACGATGCTGACCGCCTTCGAGGTGCACTGCGCTGACGCCGGCGTAAGCGGCGTCGCGGGCGGCGGCCAGCGTCGCGCCCAGGGCGGTCACCGACAGCACCCGGCCGCCGGCACTGACAGTCTGGCCTTCGGTCGTCGTGGTGCCGGCATGCAAGACATACGCGGACGCCGGAACCTCATCGAGGCCTTCAATCACGCCACCGGCTGCTGGCTTCTCGGGGTAGCCCGGCGCGGCGATCACCACAGTGACCGCCGATCCGTCGCGCCAGCGCAGCGGTTCGCGTTGCGCGAGCGTGCCAGTCGCCGCCGCGTGCAAGAGCCCGGCCAGCGGAGTGTCGAGGAGTGCCAGTACCACTTGGGTTTCTGGGTCGCCGAAGCGCGCGTTGAACTCGACGACCCGCGTTCCCTTGGAGGTTAGGGCGAGGCCGGCGTAGAGCAGCCCGGCGAAGGGCGTTCCCCGGCGCCGCATTTCATCGACGGTTGGCTGCAGGACGGTCTTCGTCACGTTGTCGACGAGATCGGCCGGCGCCCACGGCAGCGGCGCGTACGCACCCATGCCTCCGGTGTTGGGGCCTTCATCGCCATCGTGCAGCCGCTTGAAATCCTGTGCCGGAACCAGCGGGACGACGGTAGTGCCATCGGTGACAGCGAACAGCGAAACCTCAGGTCCGTCGAGGTACTCCTCGATGACAACACGGTCGCAGTGAGCGGCATGGGCGAGCGCGGCTTCGCGGTCGTCGGTAACAAGAACCCCTTTGCCTGCAGCCAATCCGTCGTCCTTGACGACGTACGGCGCGCCGAACTCGTCGAGCGCGCCGGCCACTTGGCGGGCGTCAGTGCAGACACGGGACGCCGCCGTCGGAACATCGGCTGCGGCCATGACCTCTTTAGCGAATGCCTTGCTGCCTTCGAGTTGCGCCGCCGCCTTCGACGGGCCGAAACACGCGATACCTGTTGCCTGGACGGCATCGGAAATCCCTGCCACCAAAGGCCCTTCGGGTCCGACGACGACGAGATCGACACCGAGGCGAACGGTGAGTTCGGCGGCCGCCTTGACATTGGTGACATCGAGCGCGTGCATCACCGCGACGTCGCCGATACCCGCGTTGCCGGGCGCACAGTGCAACTCGTCGACGTCCGAATCCTTCGACAGTGCAAGGCAAAGCGCGTGCTCGCGTGCGCCGCCGCCGATCACGAGAATCTTCACGTTCGACCTCCTCGCGCCGTTTTGCACGGGCGGAAGGTGGCGGTCGTTGTTGCCATTGGCTAGGCCAGGTCGCGGAGCTGCAGAGTTTGGTCGCGAGCTGGTCCGACCCCGACGACACTGAACGGCGCACCGGACATGTCCTGGAGCGCCTCGATATAGCGCTGCGCGTTCTTCGGCAGATCGTCGAACTCGCGCGCTTTGGAGATATCTTCACGCCAGCCAGGGAATTCTTCATACACCGGAGTGGCGTGATGAAAGTCGGTCTGCGTCATAGGCATCTCGTCGATCGTCGTACCGTCGGGCAACTTGTAGCCGACACACACCGGAATCTTGTCGAACTCGCTGAGAATGTCGAGCTTCGTGAGCACGAAATCGGTGACCCCGTTGACCCGCGCTGCGTAGCGCGCGATCACGGCGTCATACCAACCACATCGGCGCGGGCGGCCGGTGGTTACGCCGAATTCGGCACCGATGGCGCGCAGCTTTTCGCCGTCCGCGTTCTCAAGCTCGGTGGGGAAAGGTCCGGCGCCCACGCGCGTGGTGTAGGCCTTGACCACGGCGATGACGCGATCGATACGGGTGGGGCCGATTCCGCTGCCCGTGCAGGCACCACCCGCGGTGGCGTTCGACGAGGTGACGAACGGATATGTGCCATGGTCGACGTCGAGAAGGGTGGCCTGGCCAGCTTCGAGCAGCACCGTTTTGCCGTCGTCCAGCGCCTTATTCAGAAGCAGCGCGGTGTCGCGCACCATGGGCTGAAGCCGGTCGGTGTATTCGAGCAATTCGGTGACGACCGCGTCGACGTCAATCGCCCGGCGGTTGTAAATCTTGACTAACAGCTGATTCTTCTGGTCGAGGGCACCTTCGACTTTTTGGCGCAGGATCTTCTCGTCGAAGAGGTCCTGCACACGGACGCCGACCCGCGAAATCTTGTCAGCGTAGGTCGGGCCGATGCCGCGACCCGTGGTGCCGATTTTCGCTTTACCGAGAAAGCGCTCGCCCACCTTGTCGATCGTGCGGTGATAGCTGGCAATCACGTGCGCATTGGAGCTGACGACGAGGTGGCTGGCGTCGACCCCACGCTGCGTGAGCATGTCGATTTCGCCGAACAGCACGCCGAGATCGATGACCACGCCGTTGCCGATCACCGGCGTCACGCCGGGGGTGAGGATGCCGCTCGGCAGCAGGTGAACTGCGTACTTCTCGCCACCGACCACGATCGTGTGCCCGGCGTTGTTGCCGCCGTTGAAGCGGGCGCAGTAATCGATTTGATCGCCGAGCAGGTCGGTGGCCTTGCCCTTGCCTTCGTCACCCCACTGGGCGCCAACGAGCACGATCGCGGGCATGGGCGTGCGCCTTTCTGACAACCGAAGGCCCCGGGCTCGCAAGCGCGACCGGGGCCTCTTGCGAACAGAGGGTACCCGATCAGCCCCGCCCACCGACCAGCGGTTGACCACGTTAAGTCGGTTGAGGGTCGCTTCAACAGGTGTGCGCACCGTTTGAGGCTTCGGTTCACCGCATGAAGCGGCGTCACCTCACCGCATGAAGCGGCATCACCTCACCGCATGAAGCGGCATCACCTCACCGCATGAAGGGCGTCACCTCACCGCATGAAGGGCGTCAGTTCACCGACTGAAGTAGGCGACCGCCGTCGGGCTCGAGTCACGGAGGAACTGTGCGCACCGGGCGGCTTCGTCGTCCTCACCGATCGCCGCGGCGGCCCGGCCCAGCGCGTTCAAGCTGCGCAAAAACCCCTGGTTGGGCTCGTGCTCCCACGGCACCGGACCGTGACCTTTCCAGCCGGCGCGCCGCAACTGGTCGAGCGAGCGGTGAACTCCATTGTTACGACACACAGGGTTCA
>JBOGEK010000289.1:0-1518 GCA_050743645.1 Acidothermaceae bacterium | reverse complement strand
CTCTTGCTCACACCGACGGCGGCCTTGGCGACGATTACCGTGAATGAGATCAGCCGCGTTCTCCCAGCTGGTGGCCGGATTTACATACTCGGTGGCGATAATGCGATTAGCCCAGCCGTCGAAACTCAACTTCCCGGCATGGGCTATGAGGTTACGCGCCTTGCCGGGATCGACCGTTACGCCACAGCCGTCGCCGTGGCCGACGTGATGGGCGAC
Source organism: Acidothermaceae bacterium (assembly GCA_050743645.1). GTDB lineage: Bacteria > Actinomycetota > Actinomycetes > Acidothermales > Acidothermaceae > JBOGEK01. Next base: position 1,302 of record JBOGEK010000289.1, on the reverse strand, counting down.
CCGACCACGGTCTTCGAGGCCGACGGGACGAACTTTCCCGACGCGCTCTCTGCCGGAAGTGCCGCCGGTCAAACACATGGCGCCATTTTATTGACGGCCGGCACGAAGCTGCCCGGTGCTACCTCTGCATATCTCGCGGCGCATCCTGGCAGCACCCGCTATGCGATTGGCGGGCCGGCCGCGCAAGCTGATCCTGGCGCGCAGGCGTTCGTTGGCGTCGACCGTTACGCGACGTCGATCATGGTGGCGACGCAATTCTTCCCGACCCCGACGTCGATCGGTTTCGCTAGTGGCAGCACTTTCCCCGACGCGCTCTCCGGCGGCGTGGTTGCGAGCCTCAACGACGGACCCATGGTGCTTGTGCCCGGCAACGGTGCCATGCCCGCAACGGCGTTGGCTTATCTTGCGGCCGCGAGTCCCACGGTCACGGCTGCTTGGCTCTTCGGTGGTATCCCGTCGGTCGCCGGCGGAATCTTCACCCAAATATCCGACACACTTAGCTCGCCCGCCCCGTAGCGGATCGACGGTCGTCGCGCGACGATTGGAGTGTGGACGGCGATCAAGCCAGCACGCGTCGAACCGCTCCTCAAAGGAGGCGCTGGCCGTTCGGCGTCGCGCTCACCGCCGTCCTGCTCGCACTCGTTGCGCACTGGACCAACGGTCAACTCCGGCAACACGAGTTCAACACGCTGCTCGGCGCCGCTGCTGATGCTCAGTCAACAGGTGACGCCGCTGCGGCGGAGGTGCTGTCGACGCGCGCTTACACGATGCCGCTACTCGTGAGTTCGTCGTCGGCGACAGTGCGAGCGGGGCTCGAGCAGCTAATCGAACAATCTGCGGCCACCGGTGTCGCGACCCTACAGAAAGAACGCGACCAGATCGCCAAGGTCAACCTCGTGCCTTGGCACACGGGGCTGCGCGACGCGCGTCGCGCTGATCTTGCTTACGTCGACCAGCGCATCGCAGACTTCGAACAGGTCGTGGACGGCGCCGACTTGGGCCTGCTCAACAGCACGGCCGCGACAGCGGCGGTCAGCAAGGCGGCTGCAGTGCTGCGCGCAGCCGCGCCATCTGCGTTCGACGCCGCATCCGTGACAACAGTGATGAAGCCCGAATCATGACTGCCGCTCGATCGCGTCGTCGATCGTGCGCATTATTCGCTGCAACGACACCGGTTTCGCGGTGCCGAGCGTCTGCGCGAAGAGACTGACTCGAAGTTCTTCGATCATCCACCGAACCTCGCCTAGCTCATCGGCATCCTTGCCGAGCCGACTACGCGCGTCTGCGAGTGCTTCTTGCGCC
>JBOGEK010000288.1:0-5392 GCA_050743645.1 Acidothermaceae bacterium | reverse complement strand
ATCCTGCAGCGACACGAACGTCAGCCGCCGTTCATCGCCGCGGTCGCGTTCTTCTGCAGCGCACTCAGCATCGCTTTCGGATCGGAGCTACCGTTCGAAAGCCCGATGACTTGCGAGTCGAAGGCCTGCTGCGCTGCGGCGAACCCGGCCACGCCGACCGGCCCGAACGCATAGCCCGCGCCGTCGATGAATGCTTTCTGGTCAGGGAAGGCCTTCGCAAACGCTGCTTGGTCCGACTGCCGTGACGGCATCACGCCGAATGCGTTCGCGAACGTCATCTGCTGAGCGTCACTGGTCAAGAAGTTGACGAAGTCGATCGCTGCGGCCTGGTTCTTGCTGTTCGCCGCGACGCCCCAGCAGTTGGTGAACGACAAGGTGGCCTTAGTACCCGTCGGCCCAGCGGGCAGCGGCACGACCATGTAGTGCAGATTCGGGTAGTCGGACTTCACACCGCCGACGAACCAGTTTCCTTCGATGGCCATGGCCGCCTTGTTCTTGCCCATCGCCTCACCACCCCAGCCGGTGTCGATCTGCTTGGGGAACTTGAGCACACCCTCCTTGGCCAGCTTCTGCACGAACTGCAAGCCCTGCAGGTTCTGCGGGGTGTCGATGGTGAAAGCGTTGTTGCCGGAATTCATCATCGTTCCGCCGGCTTGCCGCATGAACGCGTCGACCCGGTCGAGCGTGTCGTTGAACACGAGGCCGGCTACACCGTTGGTCGTGAGTTTCTTCGCGACGGTCTCGAGTTGGTCCCACGTGGTCGGGATGTCGGCGTCGGTCAGACCTGCCGCCTTCCACATGTCGGTATTGATTTCCAGCGCGAGCGTCGAAAAGTCTTTTGGAGCACACCAGAACTTGCTCTTGTAGGTGAAGGACTGCACAAGGGATGGGTAGAAGTCGCTGGGATTGTTGACCTTGTCACCCGTCTGAGCAAGGTTGTTGTTGTCGACAAGGGTCGACAACTGCTGAGAGCCGACGTAGAACAGGTCGGGCGGTGAACCGCCCGCGAGGGCCTGGGTCAGCTGCTGCGAGAAGTTTTGCGCCGGGATCACGGTGACCTTGTTACCGCTTTGCGACGACCACGCGGCAGCCGCGGCCTTGACCGCGTTCGTCTCAGCATCTCCCGATGAACCGAACATCAGTTGAAGCGTCACGGGGTTCGCGTTGGGCTTGGCGCTACCGGACGCTGCAGCTGACGCTCCCCCGGAGGCTGCCCCTGACGACACGGTCGCACCGGAACTCCCGCTCTTACCGCTGCTACAGGCGGCCGCGAGAACCGCCATCACGATCGCGCTGCTCACGAGCAGCCGCGAGTGCTTGAGCTGTTTCTTCATTGACGTCGCTTCCTTCGGGTTTACGGAACGGCGGGCTGAAAGGAGCTGCTCTCGCGCACGACGAGCGACGGAGGCAGCAGCACGCGAGGTGCCTTGGGGTGTTCTCCGGCGAGTACTGAGGTAAGTAGCCGGACGATCTCTTGGCCGACCTGCTCAAGGGGTTGGCGAACGCTTGAAAGACCGGGTTGAAGAAATCCCGCAACGGCGCTGTCGTCGAACCCGACCACAGCGAGATCGCCACCGACTCGCCGGCCGAGTTCGGTAGCTCGATGGATACAGCCGACCGCCAGCGTGTCGCTGCCACAGACAATTGCGGTCGGCGGCTTCGCTCGTTCGAGCAGTTGCTGCGCTGCCCGCGCGCCGGTTTCCAACGAATCGACTCCGCGAATCCATGCGTCCTTGGTCGGCAAACCGTGGTGGCGCATGGCTTTTCGCCATCCATCAAGTCGGTCGTCGCCGACAGCCTTGTCGGCAGGCGAGCCCACGTAGGCGATTCTGCGATGCCCGCGGTCGACGAGGTGGTCGACTGCCTGCGCGGTACCGGCAGCACCGTCGACGTCGACCCAAGGGCTGCCCGATTCGACCCCCCAGGGCCGGCCGAAAGCCACCGACGGCGCACCGCGCTCGGCGAGCCAAGCTTGACGTGGGTCTTCGAAATGCACGCCTGACAACACGAACGCATCGACCGCGTTCGTCCGAATCAGATCTTCGTACGCGTCGAGTTCGGTCGACTCGTCGTCGGTGGTGAACAGCACGAGGTTGTAACCGGCATCGCGGGCAGTCGATGCAAGTGCGTGCAAGAAGCGGTCCAGCACCGGACTCGACGTGCCTTCGTGCGCCGGCTCGATGCGATAGCCGAGCATCTGCGTACTGCGCGTGCGAAGTGAGCGGGCGACCCGGTTCGGTCGATAACCAAGTTCGTCGATCGCCGCGCGCACGCGTGCCAGCGTGTCGGGGCGCAGCCGACCCGGCGCGTTGATGGCATTCGACACCGTCTGCCGCGAAACCCGGGCATGCCGTGCGACAGACTCGACGGTTGCCGGCGCGCTGCGATCTCGCGGATCGATGACTTTCCGAACCATCAAGGCTCCTGACGAAACTGGGCCGGCTTTGCAGAAGTTGTGGATCGTTCAAAAATCGAGGAACGAGCGTTGTTGAACGTTCATATCCGGGGTAACGTAAGCGTCGCTCGGCGTGGCCCTCGCTGTCAAGAGCCGCGGTCCCCCGAGCGTTCGGCGGCGAGCGAAGGAGGGCGAGCGGCTGTGGCCCGAGACCATCAGCCCTATCTGCACGACCTCGTTTCGTGCGTTCGAGCACCGGTTCTCGCGTTGTCCCCTGCCGATGGTCAGATACGGCCGGGCGGCGCCGCGGGGATTTACCACTCCGACCGCCGAATCGTCGACGAACTGCAGGTGCGCGTCGACGGCGCCGAACCCGTGCCCGTCGCGAACGGGATTCGGGCTGCACACGTCGCGTGGTTCACCGGCGTCGTCCGTGCTCTTGGCGACCCGATCGCCGACCCGACGGTCACTGTCGAACGTCAGCGCGAGCTTCTCGCCGACGGCTTGCACGAGACGATCACCTTGCGCAATCACAGCACGAGCACCGTGGCGGCGACGATCGCGCTGCGTTGCGGCGGCGATCTCGCGGCAATGCAGGTCGTCAAAGCTGGACATGAGACGAGCCGACTCGGGGCCGACAAGACACCGACCGGCCTGAACTGGGCGGACGACGAAACCGAGGTCGTGCTGGTTGCCGATCCCCCGCCCTCGGCGCACGAACCCGACGGCGTGCTTCGTTGGGAGATCGACGTCGCGACCGGCAGCACATGGCAGGTCGACGTCACCATTAGCTGCAAGCAGTCGCGTTCCGTGCTGTTCCCCGCACCGAGCCAGGTGGAGCAAGCAACGCTGACCGTGCAAGCCGGCGACCATCGGCTCGCGCGTCTCGTGGATCGCGGAATTGCCGATATAGCCGGGCTTTTCTTGGCCGATCCCGACGTGCCCACCGACGTGTTCGTCGGGGCAGGTAGCCCGTGGTTCTTGACTTTGTTCGGCCGCGATTCGCTCTGGACCGCTCGATTGCTGCTGCCCACCGGCACCGACCTCGCGGCGTCGACCTTGCGGGTGCTCGCGCGCCGTCAAGGCACGGTCGTCGATCCCGATCGCGATGAAGAGCCCGGGAAGATCCTGCACGAAGTGCGTCGGGCCGATCTCGGTGACGCGCTGCCCTTCGCGCCGGTCTACTACGGCACGGTCGACGCGACACCGTTGTGGATCTGCCTTTTGTGCGAGGCCTGGCGTTGGGGCATGCCGGCGGACGATGTCGCGAAGCTCATCCCCCATCTCGAACGCGCGCTGGTATGGATGCGCGACTACGGCGACGCCGACGGTGACGGATTTCTGGAATACCAGCCGAGCACCGAGCACGGATTGTCGAACCAGGGCTGGAAAGATTCGCACGATTCAGTCCAGTGGCTCGACGGCGAGCTTGCGGCAGCACCCGTGGCCTTATGCGAAGTGCAGGGATACGCATACGCCGCTGCTTGCTCTGCGGCCGAGCTATTAGCTGCGTTCGGCCGGCCGGGAGCCGACGAGTGGCGAGCGTGGGCGAACCGCCTGAGCACCCGCTTCCGCGAGGCGTTTTGGGTCGAGCTCGCGGGCGAGCGGTACCCGGCCATTGCGCTTGACAAGGACAAGCGGCGGGTCGACACGGTGTCGTCGAATATCGGCCACTTGCTGGGCACCGGAATCCTCGACGCCGAAGAAACTGCCCTCGTCGCCACCCGGCTCGGTCAACCGGACATGGATTCGGGCTGGGGACTCCGCACGATGACCAGCAGCTCGCCACGCTTCAATCCGCTGAGTTATCACGGCGGCTCGGTGTGGCCCCACGACACCGCCATCACGATGCTCGGGCTCGCCGCGACCGGTCACCACGACGTCGCGACGAGCCTTGCGGCCGGCCTGGTCGGCGCGGCCGAACACTTCGATTTCCGGCTGCCCGAACTGTTCGGCGGCCACGATGCTCGGCAGGCAGCGGGTCCGATCCCCTATCCCGCTGCCTGCCGCCCACAAGCATGGGCAGCTGCGTGCGGCGTTGCCGTCGTCCAGGCACTACTCGGTTTGCAACCCGACGTGCCGAGCGGGCGGCTTCGGATGTCGCCGCTGCGCAACCAACCGTTCGGCGCGCTCGACGTCGATGGGCTGGTCGTGGCCGGATCGCGGTTGCGCGTTCGGCACGACCCGGCGGCCACACCGCCGCTGACCGTCGACGGATTGCCCGCCGGTGTGACGCTCGAAAGCTAGCGAGTGGCCCGCAGGCCATCCAAGGCAGCGTCGACCAGCTTCTCGAGAACTCCTTCTGGCGCCATGCCGTTGTCGAACCAGTGCATCCGGTATGCCAGCACCGGACCGACCGTCAGCAACAGTGCCACTTCGATGTCGACGTCGGACCGCAGTTCGCCTCTCGCCTGCCACTCATGCAGCACCTGGCGGACGAATTCGCGACGCCGTTCGACGACGAGACTTTTGTACTGCTGTCGAATTTCAGGGCTGCGGTCGGCCTCGGCTGCCATCCATGCATAGAGCTTGCTCGACTTCTCACCGACCTTGCGACCGATCACGTTGGTCGAAATGGCCAACAGGTCGTCGCGCAACGAGGTGCCAGGCACCTCGGGATCGGGTTCTTCGACCGTCGCGATCGCGTCGATGATCAACGCGTCCTTGTTCGGCCAGCGCCGGTAAATCGTTGCCTTCGAAACCCCCGCTCGTGCCGCGACGTGTTCGATCGCCATCGCGGCGACGCCCGACTCCACAAGGAGTTCGAGCGTCGCCTCGATGATCGCCCGGTTGGCGTCGCTACTTCGCGGCCGACCTGGCTTGCGCGTCTCGGAGCCGGACGACTCAGGACACATCGACGAGGATCTCCATCTCTTCCGCTGGCTGCGCCACCACAGTGCCCGTCGGACGTCGTCCAGGCAAGAACGCGAAGGCGACCAGGGCGCCGAGCAGGCCCACGCCGGCCGAGCACAAGGCCGTGACGTGCATCGCGTGCAC
>JBOGEK010000287.1:0-2561 GCA_050743645.1 Acidothermaceae bacterium | reverse complement strand
CGGCTGCGCTGGGTGTTCACCGTCGCGCTCGCCGGGGCGATCGGCTCGGCGTATTGGATGCGCGCGCTGGCGATTCGCGGGAACGTGCCCTACGACACCGACTCATCGCGGCTCTACTTCGGCACCGACACGCATGCTAGCTCGTTGTTGCTCGGTGCTACGGCGGCCGCGATCATGCTGGCGTTCGCGCGGCGGCGAGACCGCAAGAGGCGCGAGGTCAGCGCTGCCACGACGCTCGTCGCCGACCTGGCCGGGCTGGCCGCCCTCGTGGGCGTCGTCTGGGCAATGCATTCGTGGTCGGAGCTGAGCCCGAGCCTGTTCAAGGGCGGCTTCTTCGAGTTCGCAGCGATCGCCGCAGTCGTCGTCGCGACCGCGGCGTTGCCGGGCAGCCTGGTCGGCACCCTGCTCGACCTGCAGCCGATGCGCTGGATCGGCACCCGCTCGTACGGCTTGTACTTGTGGCACTGGCCGGTGTTCGTGTTCACCCGGCCCGGTCTCGACTGGGCACTGCGCGGATGGGTCGACCTCGTTGTCAGGCTCGCGATTACTGCAGTTTTGACCGAACTCACGTTCAGGTTGATCGAACAGCCCATTCGCGAGCGCGGTTTCGCGACGATCACTGCGGGCAGGTCGGGGCAGTGGCCGCGATCATCTCGCCGGTTGTCGAGCCGGCTCGGCTCGAGCCGGGTTGCTGCTCCGGTGCTGGCCGGGGTGTGCGGCGTGCTCGTGGTCGTGGGAACCACGAGTGTCGTCACCAACCACCACTCCGGTCGGCCGACCGGCGCTCACGGCGTCAACGCTGACACGAACGTCAAGGACACCATTCTTCGCGGGCACGCCCCGGAACCGGCCACGGTCATGCCGTCCGCGCCGCTCACCACGTCACCGGTTGCGGCGACGAGCCGCGCGCCGGCCGCATCGACGTCCAGCATTGGTGCGAAGCCGTCACACGCCAGCGCCACCCCGACTCACCCGAGCGCGAAGCCGACCCACGTCGGCACGCCGCCGGCCGGCACCGACGAACCGACGCCACCGCCGATCCCGGCTGGTCCGCCGCCGATGGTCACCGCCGTCGGTGATTCCGTGATGCTCGACGGGGCACCGGCGCTCGAGCAGGCCTGCAAGGCCGAGGTCTACGCGGTCGTCGGATGGCAGGCGAAGTCTGTTTTCGCCGAGGTCGACGCGCTGCGCAAGGCGAACCATCTCGGCGCGATCGTGGTCATCGGTACGGGCACGAACGGCGTCGTCAGCCCGGCCGAGCTCGACGCCGTCCTGACATCCCTAGCCGACCGAAGCAAAGTCGTGATCGTCAACAACCACATGAACCGGGTGTGGGAGCCCGCGAACAACGCCTTGTTCCCACAGGTGGTGACAGCCCATCCGAACGCGGTACTGGTGGATTGGGACACAGCGGCGAATCATCATCCCGAGTGGATCGGGTCGGACGGCGTGCATCTGGCCCCGGCCGGCCGGGCGCCGTACGCCGACCTGATCAAGACGGCCGCTGGCTGCTGACCGTCGTTGGGCGAAATATTTGAGCTCTCAACTAGGTTGGGTGCTCCTAGGAAGTTTGCAATCGACGGCCCCGGAGGCAGTCATGGGGATTCACCGGCTCAACCACGCGGTTCTTTACGTGCGGGATCTCGACGAAAGCGTGCGGTTCTACACACAGGTGCTCGGTTTCCGGCCCGTCGGCATGACGCCTGACGGCTTCCACGGTGCAGCGTTCTTGCAGGCGCCCGGATCAACCAACGACCACGACCTCGGACTGTTCGAGATCGGCGCAGCGGCCGGTCCGTCGAGCGCCGGCCGGACGACGGTCGGCCTCTACCACCTTGCGTGGGAGGTCGACACCCTCGACGAACTCGAGCGAATTGCGGGCGAACTCGCTGCTGCCGGTGCGCTCGGCGGCACGTCTGACCACGGCACCACGAAGAGCTTGTACGGGCGCGATCCGAACGGCCTCGAATTCGAGATCGTCTGGCTGATCCCGGCCGACCTGCTCGACGACGCCGCAATCGACGCGCGCAAGCGGATCGGCCATCTCGATCTCGCCAAGGAGAAGGCCCGCTACGGCGGCGACACCCAAAGCGGAATCGGCATCTCCCGCGCGACGGTCTGAGCCACAGTTTCGGCGTCGCCGACCAGCGCCGATTCAGGGCCGATTCAGGGCCGATTCAGGTCATGGCGACGGTGCTGGCGAGCGCGATGGCCATGACGGCGGCGACGTACGACATCAGATTCGCCGAGTTGAGCCGCGGCAGCTTCAGATGCCGCAACTTGTGCCGCGTTGCCGGCGAAGGCGAGCCGGCGAAGGCGAGCAGTATCGAGGTCAACGTGGCGCCCACGATCACCACTGCGACCCGCCCGATGACGCTCATGAGTCTCGTTTCGTCGGCGCGCTGACCTTGCCCTCGCGATCCTGCTCTTCCCTGCGTGCGGCTCGATAATCGTCAGACCGGACGACGGGAAGTGCGGCGTGGCTCGGGCTGGTGCGGCACGATGGGCCAATGACGCAACGACCCGCAGCCCTCCGCCGCTCCGCGCCTCGCTGCGCTTCG
>JBOGEK010000286.1:0-2383 GCA_050743645.1 Acidothermaceae bacterium | reverse complement strand
CGTTTGACGCGGTCTACCGCGTCAAACGTGCCCCGGTTTCGGGTCGGCCGTCCACAACCGCAGAATCGACCGCCCACATGGCGCCGTCATGACGACCCCGTGCCACCGCACCAGCCACAGCGTTGTCGAATGCCCCCACGTTCATCACGCCAAGACCCCCAACGACTGACCAAGCTTGCCAACGCCCACCGTGGCGTTGTCACCCGCGAGCAGCTCAGTCAAGCCGGCTTCGACAGCGACGCGATCCGGCGCCGCGTACAGGGCGGCAACTGGCAAACGGCCGGCCGTACCGTGGTTCTGCACAACGGGCCACTCGATCCGCTCACCATGCAATGGGTCGGCGTCTTGAACATTCGCGGTCTTGCCGGTCTGACCGGCCGCACCGCTGCAAAATCCTTTGGTTTACGGGGGTTCGAGCCGAGCGCCGTCGAGATTGCCGTGCCACGGGGCACTCGGTTGCCGCGCATACCCGGCATCGTGTGGCGCGAGACGTGTCGGTTCGAGGTCACAGATCTCGTCGGCGGACGACAGCCTCCGTCGGTTCGACCCGCGCGGGCGGTAATCGATGCGGCGACCCGTTCGCCGTCAGCCCGAATCGCCTGCGCCACCGTTGCGGCTGCGGTGCAGCAACGCATCACGACCGTGCGCTTGCTCCGGGCGGAACTCGCGTTGGCGGGGCGAGTGAAGTACCGACGCCATCTCAATCTGGTCTTGGCCGACATCGAAGGCGGGGCAGATTCACTCGCCGAGATCGACTTCACTCGGCTGGCCCGACGTGCCGGTCTGCCCCCGCCGATCCGCCAATCGGTGCGCCTGGATCGATACGGTCGCCGCCGCTACATCGATGTTGACTTCGGAACATTCGTCGTCGAAGTCGACGGTGGCATCCATCTTCGCCCGATGAATGCATGGGACGACGCGCGCCGGCAAAACGAACTCGTGCTAGGCGGCGAACGGGTCTTGCGGTTCCCGACCATCGCCATCCGCCTCGAAGAGCAGATCGTGATTGAGCAGTTGGCATTGGCAGCCCGCGTATTCGGCTACCCGACCTGCAAGCCGGCCAACGTTTGACGCGGTCTACCGCGCCAAACGTGCCCCGACTCCGGCGGGCGGGGGGGAATGGCTGGGCGGTTACGACTTCGGCGGGCGCAGTTCGTAGCGGGGGTTGAACATCACCCGGCGCCCCTCGCGCTGGGTGATCCGACCCTCGGCCCGAAGGAGCCGACCGGGTTCGATCCCGGCGATCTTTCGGCGTCCGATCCAAACCAGATCGACGGCGCCGGAGCCGTCCCACAGCTCAGCCTGCAACGCCGGCGACTGCCCGCGCGGTTGGATCGTGACCGTGCGCAGCTGGCCGACGACGCACACCTGCTGGCGGTCGGCGCACCGGCCGACCGGCGTGCCTCCTTGCTCGACTGCTTCTTCCTGGCGACGCTCGGCGTCGAGCACGTGCTCGGGACTGGTGAGTCGATGCATCGCGCGTCGAAATGCCCCCTGCGTAGGGGGTTTCGCGGCGTCCGTCTCTGTTATCAGGCGACCGTTCGATGTCATCATGCGACCGTTCGATTCAGCGTGGGCAATGCAGCCGTTGCTGCACCGGGTCCCAAGTTCGAGGGTAGGGCAGCGCTGGGGTAAACGCGCGTACTCACTGGATCTCGGTGATTTCGGGTCCGCGCACGAAGGGGTCGATCGAGGGCTGCTGCGGCTCGGGCGGCTGCGGCATGCCGACCACGTCGGTGGGCAGCCGCAACGGCAACGCGTCGCGCGGTGCCATCGGCTCTTCACCACGGGCGATGACCACCCGCATGATCACCGCTTCGAGCGGGGCGGCTTGTTGGGGGTTGGTCGCAGCCGGTCCGCTGAACACGCCGCGCACAAACCACCGCGGGCCGTCGAACCCGACGAACCGCAGCTTCTGCTCGGCGAACTGGCCGGGCTGGACCTCGGCCCGAGCCTGCACGCGCAGCTCTGCCCCGAACGGACCCTCGGCCTCGTCAACCTGGCCGCCGCCGACGCGAACTGACTCGGCGATCTCGGCGCGCACGTCGTCCCAGATGCCGTCGTTGCGTGGCGCGGCGAACGCGAGCAGTTGCACCGCGCTGCCGGCGTGCAGCAGGCTCGCGGCGACCGGCTGCTTCTGGTCGTTCAGCTCGACCCTGACCTCCATGTCGGAGAAGACGGGCACTCGCATGCTGCCCAGGTCGAGCCGTGGCATGACGGTGCCGTCGTCGGCGGCTTCGCTTTCGTCGAGCGGACGACGGCGAGCGGGCAGGTCATCGCCAACTCCCCCGCTACCCGCCGCGACGGTCGAGCTCGCCTCACCGGCAGCATCGCCGTCGTCGGCCTCCCCGGCCTCCTCGGCTTCCCCGCGTTCGGTGTCGTC
>JBOGEK010000285.1:0-11363 GCA_050743645.1 Acidothermaceae bacterium | reverse complement strand
GGTAGCACGAATCGACCAACTTGCTTCGACGGCGTCACCCACCGGCGCGAAGGTAAGCACCGAAGTTTCCGTTACCAGCTCTACAGTTTCGCCGGGCACGAACTCGACCTCAAGTTGGTCGCACGCGCGGTCGGTCGAGATGCGCACGTTCACCTCGAGCAGTTCGCCTTCAAGGCAACGGTCGGGCGTCGCGACACTGCTCACCGACAGCACGGAGGTGTCCCGCCCACCCCGCACGCCGACGACGTACGGCCGCAACAGCAGCCAAATCGCGGGAGCCGCGAGCACGACGAGAATTGCACGCTGCGTGGCAAGCGCGGCGAAAAGACCCAGCGCAGCAAGGGTAAACAGCCGCCGTTGACGATCGCTGGCATGCCATTTCAGCGCCGTCTTCGACTCGGTCACGAACCCGAGCCAACCTTCCGGGTCGCGGGAGTAGCGACCTGCGCAAGGATCTCGCTGACGACGTCCTCAGGTTTGATTTTTCGCACCCACGTCTCTGGTTTCAGCGAGAGCCGGTGCGCGAGGGCCGGCACCGCAACTGCTTTCACGTCGTCGGGCAATACGAAGTCGCGGCCCGCGAGCACCGCTTTGCCGCGCGCGAGTTGCATGATGGCGAGACCACCGCGCGGGCTGGCGCCGACCGACACGCTCGGGTGCGCGCGGGTCGCCGACAAAAGCGCGACGACGTAAGCCACCACGTCGGCGTCGACCTCGACGGATTCAAGTGATTCACGCATCGCGAGCAGCTCGGCGGCGGAGACCACTTCACGCAATTTCGGCGGTTTCGATCCGCGCTCAAGCCGCTTGCTGAGCATGGAGATTTCGTCAGCGTTGGCAAGGTATCCGAGCCGCACCCGCATGAGAAAGCGGTCGAGTTGGGCTTCGGGCAACGGATAAGTGCCCTCGTATTCGATCGGATTGTCGGTAGCCAGCACGACGAACGGGTCGGGCAACTGATGCGTCTGACCGTCGATGCTCACCTGGTGTTCGGCCATCGCTTCGAGCAGGGCGGCCTGGGTTTTCGGCGGCGTGCGGTTGATCTCGTCGGCAAGCAAGAGGTTGGTGAAAATCGGACCAGCCCGGAAAACGAAATCGGAGATTCGCTGGTCGTAGAACGGTGCGCCTGTGAGGTCTGAGGGCAGCAGGTCGGGAGTGAATTGGACGCGCGCGAACCTCAAGCCGAGCACGTCGGCGAAACTGCGCGCGACAAGTGTCTTGCCCAGCCCGGGTAGGTCTTCGATGAGCACGTGGCCAGCCGCGAGGATGCCGATCATCACCATCTCGAGGACATCACGCTTGCCGACGACGGCGCGCTCGATCTCGTCGAGCGCCAGCCCGACACGGCGGCTGGTCTGTTGCGGTGCCCAACGCGCGGTCGGCTGCGGCAAGCCGGTAGGCGCCTCGGCAGCAGACGCCTCGCCGGCGCTTTCGCTGCTCACGTCACTGCTGACGTCGCTGCTCACGATGACAACCGTTCGAGTGTCGACACGATGGCTTCCAACTCCTTACGCGGCATGCCGGGCGCGTCGGGCGACACGTGCGAGGTGACCTCGACCAGTGACCACGCAGATTCCCCCATTAAGGCGCGTGCCTGTGCCCTGTCGTTGACCATGCTGACGTCGTGCTCCTCGGCCAGCACCCGGCTGAAAAGTCGGACGACGGATGGCCGGGTCGCGCGGTCGAGATCGAAGCGCCGGTTGCTCGCGAAGCGTAGTGCCGAAACGAAATGGCGGTAGCGCGGAAAGTCGGCATTGACGTCAGGCTTTTCTCTGTGCCCGACCTCACGGCGAACCGTTGCGACGCTCGCCCGCACAGCCACGAAAACAACCGCACCGATCGCGACGGCGACCACCCGCATGCCGGTGGCCTGGCCGACCTTGTAGCCGATCGCGAGCGCCGCCAGCGCGACGACGACCAGGCCGGCGACCGGGCGCCAGCGCTGATGGTCATTCATGCGGCGCCACCGACTCCGGACAGCCCGGGTGCCGCCGCCGGCCGAGGCGTCTGCAGTTGGGCGAGTGCCGCCCGGGCCGCGTCGCGATCGCCTTCGCTCATCGGATGGGTGCTGTAGCGCGCCTCCAGGAACAACTCGGTGAGCCGCCGCGCCGCCCGCGGAGCGATACCCAGTTCGACCGATCGCGCCAGCAGATCGCCGGGCGTTTCGGCCACCAGTCGCCGAATGCCCGCACCGGCCAGCACATGTTCCATCGCGGCATAGCAGGAGATGATGGCCGCGCGCGGATCGGCCACGTCACGCATCGCGTCAGCGCCGGCGTCGGCTGCGGCGTAGATGGCCCCCCGCGCGGCCTCGTCGTGATCGATCTGCTCGACACGTCGGTTGCGCCGATGTGCAACAAACCCAAGAACAACAGCAAGGACAAGCAGGACGACGACGAGCGAACCCGCGGCAACCGGTACCGGTGACAATGCCGGGTGGTGTTGGGAGCCGCTGGTAGCACCGAGCTGGCCGAGCGGCACGTTCGAGGACGTGGCCGTGCGACGAGGTCGAGCCGGGACCCCACCCCCCCGCAGGAGGCTGACCAGCAGCCAGCTGAGCGCGATGACGGCCGCCAGAATGCACGCCAATGCGATGGTATTGGCCAACTGGCGGCGCAGCCGTCGTCCATTAAAAGTGGCGATCGCACCGCCGACCAGACCCAGCGCGGCCAACGTGACCACGACGACAGCAATGTCGCGACCACCGTGAAAGTTGATCCGAGCCGATCCGTGCGCGCCGGCGCCGATCGCGACCAGCACCAAGGCGACCACTACCGCAGCGACCAGCGCGATCTCGCGTCGTCGGCTCGCACTGTCGGGTGGCACTGTCGACCTCGCGGCATCTGCGGGTTGCTATGGCGGGTTAGGTCGCTCGTTGAGCTGGCCGAGACCACCTTGCCATACCGTGCCGTACGGCTAGCGAACGCCGTCCTTTGCCGTTCGACGCATCACCAGTGAGAAACCGCCTACGGGCGGACCGCGCCGCTCGGGTGACCCCAGATCGACTGGATCTGCACGACGGTGCCCGTGTGCGGTGCGTCGAGGATCCGGCCGCCACCGACATAGATGCCGACGTGGTAGGCCGGGCTACCCCAAAACACCAGGTCACCGGGCTGCAACGCCGACATCGACACGCGGGTGCCTTCGTGCTGCTGCGCCGCCGCCGAGTGTGACAGCGAGACGCCTGCGGCGCCCCACGCGCGCATCGCCAGACCCGAGCAGTCGAACGAGCCGGGGCCTGCGCCGCCGTAACGGTAGGGCTTGCCGAGCTGTGAGTAGGCGAACGCGAGAGCGGCCTTGGCTCCGCCGGACGCCGCGACGGGCGCGATCCCCACGGTGGTGGCGCCTGGTTCGGCGTGTGGCTTGATCGCGACCCGGTTGGTCGAGCGTGATGCTGTCTGCTGATGCACGGAGGCGGCCCGCGCAGCAGCGACCGCTGCGGCCTGCTCTTGCTTGACCTTGGTCTGCAACGTCGACAGAACTGCCTGCTGCGCGGCGAGTGCCTTCTGGACCGCCGACTTGCTCGCGGCGAGCTTGGTGGCCGCCGCCTGCTGCGCGGCAAGTGCCTGGGTAGCTGCGGCTTGGGCGCTCTCGACCTGGCGATCGGCGTTGATCACCTTGGTGAGGTTGGCCGTCTGCGCGCGGTTGACCTGCGACAACATGGCGGCCTTCTGCAAGATGACCTCGGGGTCGTCGGACAGCAGGTAGTTGATCGAGCTGTTGAGGCTGCCGGTTTCGTATTCCGCCGCTGCGAGCGCCTGGATGCCGGCCCGCGCAATGTCGAACTGCTGCTTAGCCTTGGCGACCGCTGCCTCTTGCGCATGCGCCTGCGCAGTCGCCGCGGCGAGCTTGGCTTGCGCCGCGTTGAACGCTTCGACGGCCTTATCAGCCTGGACGCCGAGCGCGTCGGCCTTCGCCTGCGCCTGGGCAGCCTCCGCGGCAGTAGACGTCTTCGGCTTGGCAGCGAAGGCAGCGGACGACGGCAACACCGACGTGACGACGACGCTGGCCGAAATAGCCGCGACGACGCCGACGGCGGCACGACGGGCAGTCACCTGATGGAAGGCGACACGACGAACAGCGAGGCGGCCAGACAGCCGCCGGGACGTGGCAAGCAGCACGCGGAAATAACCCTTCTCCCTTGACCGCCTACCGGGTTAGCTGACGGATTCGGGCGGGAAGTTCGCCCTACGGCACGAGGCCGATTCACCCCAACTGCTTGGTGGGTCCCCGGTCCTGCTTGGTTGGCAGGTTCGGCGGTTGCCCGAGCGTTGATAACGGATCGTTACCAACTCCGGACTGGTCGACCATAACCGGGCCGCGCTGACTCGACAAGCAGATCAGGCCTCCTGGGAGCAACTCGGGCCGATGACCGCCCAGAAGGACTAGGAAGAACCATCCCAGGCGCCCATTAACCGGACACGAGACTGCTGCCCTGCTTTGCTGGCCTGGGCCGGTCGGCGCGGGGTTTGGCCGCTGACTTGGCCACCGTTCATCGTCGAGTGTCGAGAATGTGGTGGGCTCAAGGTCGAATTCGCCCCCGTTACTCGACACTCGGCGTGCCTGCGGAGCCGTGCCCTCGGAGCGTGCCCTCGGGGCGTGCTTGCGGCGCGTGCTCGCGAGAGGCGTTCCGACAAACCGGGGACGAGTGCCAATACCCGTGACGGCGTGGACGACGTCAGGCGCCGCTCATGACCTCGCCGTTGACGACATGGGTAGGGATCTTTGCCAGCGGCTTCGGTGCCGGACCCTGCTTGACCGCGCCGGTGGCGGCATCGTAAATCGAACCGTGGCACGGGCAGACGAACTCCTTGCCCGCGGGCGCGACCGTGCAACCCATGTGGGTGCAGATCGCCGTGAACGCGACAACCGCGCCTGCGCTCGGCTGGGAGATCAAGATGGGCTGACCGGCCAGCGTCGCTGCGATCGCATTGCCCACAGGGATGTCGGCAACTTTCGCGAGCGGGACGTCGGGCCCGCCGCCGGTGCTCCCCGACCCCGAACCCGAACCTGAGCCGCCCGCTCCGCCGGAGCCGGACCCGCCAGATCCCGACCCCGAACCCGAACCTGAGCCTGAGCCCGTCGATCCCGACCCGCCCGAACCCGCACCGCCCGAACCCGACCCGCCCGAACCCGCACCGCCCGAACCCGACGCACCTTTCGAACACCCGGCCAACATCGCGATGCCAGCTGCTCCCGCGGCGCCTGCACCGGCCGCGAGCAACGTGCGCCGGGCAATCAGCGGCATCGGCTCGGGGCTATCGATGGCGCATTCGGTCTCGGCGGGCGCGGGTGGGACGGTCGGTTCGGTATGCAACATGTCCTCCGGAAGGCTGGGAGCGGGGCGGCCTTCGCCGCCCGGCGCCGATCTAGGGCAGCTTCGCCGCCCCCAGCCCAACGGTTCACTTCGACAACAGGTTCACGCACTTCAGCCCTTGATGAGCTTCTTACTCACGAGATAGGCCTTCGCAACGTCGGCCGGCAGCTTCTTCTCGGTATCGACCTTGGCATCCATCGCGCCGAGATCCGCGCTGGTCAAGACAGGTGCGAGCACGTTGATGGCGGCCGCCAGCTTGGAGTCGTTCGCATACTTCTTACCGACAATCGGCACCAGGTTGTCGGCCAGCTGCACGTGCTTGTCGTCTTGCAGGATCACCAGGTTGAACTGGTCGAGCGTTCCGTCGTCGGTTGCCACCTCGACCATGTCGTCGTTGCCGTTTTGCACTGCCTTCTTGCCCGGCACCGAGTCGAAGTCGAACGGGTCGTACTTCGTGATGTTGATGCCGTACTTGTCAGTCAGCGCTCCGCCGCAGAACGGTCGCGACTTGCATTCGGCGGGTGCCGCCAGCTTGATGGGCAGCTTCGCGGCACCAACGTCGCTCAGGTTCTTCAAATTGTTCTTGGTGGCGAAGTCTTTCGTCACCGCGAAGGCGTTCTCGTCAGCGGCGTCAGACGGCTCGAGGGCGGTCAGCCCGCGCGGCTTCGCGAGCTTGTTCAGTGCCGCGAGGGTGGTGTCCTTGTCGGACGTCGCGACGACGGGCGCGTTGGCGCCGTTGACCTTGTCGTTGAGGTACTCGGTGAACGTCGCCGCGTAGTCGGGCACGATGTCGATCTGGCCCTTTTCGAGCGCAGGCTCGTAGATTTCGCGGGTGGTAACCGTCTGAATCGTCGTGGTGTAGCCAGCGTTTTGGGCCAGCAGCGCATACAGGTTCGCGAGCACCTGTTGTTCGGAGAAGTCGGCGCTCCCGATCACCAGATGTCCGCCCGAACCCGATCCGGACTTCTTCGAGCTGCTGCAACCGGCCAATGCGACTGTGAGCGCTGCGACTGCAGCTGTTACCGCCAGGATGCGACGGGTCATGACGTACCGCCTTCTGTGTCCCGTGACGCAAGGCCACGCGTGTCGGACGGGCCAGCTGAGAGCAACCCGTGAATCCCTGCAACGCTAGTCAGCGCGAACTCTTCCCACCATCGCTCATCGATTACCTAGTTGTTACGAATCGCCTTTGTTACGACTCGCCCTGTACGACTCGCCCTGTACGACTCGCCGTCGTCACGAATCGCCGCTCGGCGCGGTTGCTGCAGTATCAGCGTCGCCGCCGACAAAACTGGTGGCGCCCACAAGCGACGGCTCGGCAGGCGGCGCTCCCGGCGTCCGTCTCATGGCTCGGCGCACCGGATCGACAACCCGCTGGGCCCACGCGAACGCGCCTTCGACGACAAGCGCGAGGACGACGACGATCAGCGCACCTGCCTCGAGTTCGGGCCTGTTCTGGGTCGCGAATCCTTCCTGGATGATCCGCCCGAGTCCGGGGCCTGCGACCAGCGCGGCGATCGTCGTGGTCGCGACGATCTGAACGGCTGCGAGCCGGATTCCGTTCACGACCAGCGGCACCGCGAGCGGCAACTCGACACGCCGAAGTTGCTGGAACGCCGTCATGCCCATGCCGCGGGCGGCCTCGACAGTCTCCGGGTCGACCTCGCGAATTCCGACGTACGCGTTCGTCAGTACCGGCGGGATGCCGAATAGGACGAGCGCCAACACCACGCTCTTATTCGAGACACCGAGCGACGTAAGCGCGAGCAGCGTCAACACAGCGAAGGTCGGCACCGCGCGACCGACATTCGTCACGTTGATGGCGATGAAGCCGCCCTTCTTCACGTGCCCGAGCCACAGTGCGATCGGCAAGGCGATGGCCACCGCGATGGCGAGTGCGACGGCTGACAGCGCGACGTGCTGCACCAACCGGTTTGGCACACCGTCGGAGCCCGTCCAGTGCGACGAGTCGGTCAGCCAGTCGATGGCACCGCTGATGCCGCTCACGTCGTCCGCCTTCGTCGCCATGGCGTGGCGACGTACTGGATTGCGACGATAAGCACATCAAAAGCCACCGCGAGGACGACGCAAAGCACGCTTGCGGCGAGCACCTCTGCCTTGAAGTAGTTGGTGAGTCCCTCGTGTATGAGATTGCCGAGGCCCCCCTCGCCGATGAGATAGCCGATCGTCGCAAGGGCGACCGTAGAAACGGTGGCGACCCGAAGGCCCGCGAAGATTGACGGCATCGCGAGCGGCAACTCGACGCGAAAGAGCAGGCGCGCCTTGCCCATGCCCATCCCACGAGCGGCCTCGACGACGTCGGCGGGCACGGTCGCGAGTCCGGTCAGCACTCCCCGCACCAGGATCGTGAGCGAATAGAGCACGAGGCCGACGACGACCGTTGCCGGCCGCAAACCGGTGATCGGCACCAGCAGGCCGAACAGGGCAAGCGACGGAATGGTGTAGATCGCGGTCGAGACGCCGAGCAGACCACCCGACGCCTGACGCGAATTCCGTACCGCGATCGCCAGCGGTAACGAGATCGCCAACGAGATCAGCACTGTCTCGACGGTCAGCTCGATGTGCTGCCCGAGGGCGGCCATCAGCTCGTGCTGGCGGGTGCTGATGAACTGCCCGCAGATCCAGCTGTTTGCCTCAAGGCAATTGCCGGTGCGAAGGTTCATGAGTGGACGCTACCCAAGATCCGATGATCCGGCTCGACCGCGTCTCGAAGCGCTATGACGACGGCACGGTCGCGGTCGGCGAACTGTCGCTCGACGTCCCCCGAGGCGCGCTGGTGATGCTCGTCGGTCCGTCGGGCTGCGGCAAGACGACGACGATGAAGATGGTGAACCGGCTCATCGAACCGACGAGCGGGCAGATCTTTTTGGACGGCGACAACGTGACTGACGCCGACCCGGTAAAGCTGCGCCGCCGGATGGGCTACGTGATCCAGCAGGTCGGGCTGTTCCCGCACCGCACGGTCGTCGACAACGTGGCCACCGTGCCGGAGTTGCTCGGCTGGGATTCGAAGCGGCGGCACCAGCGGGCGCTCGAACTGCTCGAACTGGTCGGGCTGGATCCCGCGCGGTTCGCCAAGCGTTACCCGCATCAACTTTCGGGCGGCCAACAACAACGGGTCGGTGTCGCTCGCGCTTTGGCCGCCGACCCCCCGGTGTTGTTGATGGACGAACCGTTCGGTGCCGTCGATCCGATTGCCCGCGACCGCCTGCAGTCGGAATTCCTTCGCCTGCAGGAAGAAGTACGCAAGACGATCCTGTTCGTCACCCATGACGTCGAAGAAGCGGTGCGGCTTGGCGACCTCATCGCAGTGTTCAGTCAGGGCGGAAAGCTTGAGCAGTACGACACCCCGGCGAGCATTCTTGGCGCACCGGCCAACGGGTTCGTCGCCGATTTCGTCGGCAGCGACAGGGGTTTGAAGCGGATGTCGGTGACCACCGTGGGTGCGAGCGACCTCGAGCAGCCGCCCGTCGTCCACCTCGACGACAGCTTGGACGACGCTGCCAAACAGCTGCGCGCCGCAAGCTCGCGCTGGGCGGTCGTGCTCGATTCTGACGAGCGGTTGCACGGCTGGATCGGCGTCGACTCGACGGCCACCAGCGGTCAGGTGCGCGACGCAGCGCGGCGAATGGAAGCGTGGGTACCGGCCAATTCTTCTTTGAAACAAGCGTTTTCTGAAATGCTTCAGCACGATGCGGGGTGGGTAGCCGTGCTTGACGGCGACCGCTACCTCGGCGTGCTGACGCCGACCACCCTGCACGAAGCCCTTCGCCGGTCGGTCGATGCCGACGCCGACGGGCTCTCACCGACCGAGATCGTGCTCGACAGCGTCACGACAGCCTGAGGAGGACACCTATGGAGCAGGTCGACGTAGTCGTCGTGGGGATGGGGCCGGGCGGCGAGGAGGTCGCGGGCCGGCTCGCCGAATCGCATCTCGACGTCATCGGTATCGATCAGCGATTGCTCGGGGGCGAATGTCCTTACTACGGCTGCGTGCCGAGCAAGATGATGATTCGGGCGGCCAACGCGCTGGCTGAGGGACGCCGCATTCCGCTGCTCGCAGGGCAGGCGCAGGTCTCGCCGGCCTGGTTGCCGGTGAATGTGCGGATCCGCAACGAGGCCACCGACAACTGGGACGACAAGGCAGCCGTCGAACGGTTCGAGGGCAAGGGCGGCCGGTTCGTCCGCGGCCACGGGCGGATCACCGGTTCGAACTCGGTCTCGGTCGATGGCCGCGACTTCGAGGCGCGCCGCGGGATCGTGCTGAACATCGGCACCGAGCCAGCGGTGCCGCCGATCCCCGGTCTTGCGGGTACCCCGTTCTGGACCAATCGCGAGGCGATCAGGGCTACCGAACTTCCGGCGTCGTTGCTTGTGCTGGGCGGCGGTTCGATCGGTGCAGAACTCGCGCAGGTGTTCGCGCGGTTCGGCTCGCACGTCACGGTCGTCGAGGCGATGCCGACGTTGCTACCTCAAGAGGAGCCGGAGTCGGGCGAGTTGGTCGCTCAGGTGTTCACCCGC
This sequence comes from Acidothermaceae bacterium, assembly GCA_050743645.1. GTDB lineage: Bacteria > Actinomycetota > Actinomycetes > Acidothermales > Acidothermaceae > JBOGEK01. The sequence continues at coordinate 1,504 of JBOGEK010000285.1, read as the reverse complement.
GAGGGCATCAACGTACGCGTAGGCGCCAAGGTCACCGGCGTACGCCATGAAGACCACACCTTCACGGTTGCACTTGAGAATGGCGAAACCCTTACTGCGCAAGAACTACTGGTCGCGACGGGGCGGCGTGTCGACCTCGCCGCGGTCGGCGTTGATGCGCTTGGCCTCGACACCAACGCCCGTGCGGTGCCCGTTGACAATCGGCTGCGGGTGGCACCTGGCGTGTGGGCAGTCGGCGACATGACGGGCAAGGGTGCGTTCACCCATGTCTCGATGTACCAGGCCGAAATCGTGGTGGCCGACATCCTCGGCGCGTCAGGGGTTCCGGAGGCCGATTACCGCGCGTTGCCGCGGGTGACGTTCACCGATCCCGAGGTAGCCTCCGTCGGCATGACGCAGGCGCAGGCCGTCGACGCTGGGATCGACGTCCTGGTCGGAAAGGTCGACACGGCGGCGACGTCGCGCGGGTGGATTCACGGGCCGGGAAACGACGGGTTCATCAGGCTGATCGCCGATGCCGGGCGGCGCACGTTGCTCGGTGCCACGGTGATCGGACCGTCGGGTGGCGAAGTGATGGCCGCGCTGCAGGTCGCAATCGTTGCCGAGGTGCCCGTCGACCGGCTGCTGCACATGATTTACGCCTATCCGACGTTCCACCGCGGGATTCTCGACGCGCTGCGCGACCTGCGTCGCCCGAGCTAACACCGCGCGACCTGCCGTCCGAGCTAACGCAACCGGGCTAGCGCAGCCGGAGTTGCGGCCCGGATCGCTCGCCCGCTACAAACCGCCGATTCGCGAGATCGGCCAGATTCGCATGAACGCTCGACCGATGACGCTGCTGATCGGCACGAAACCGTTGTAGCGGGAGTCTGACGAGTCGTTGCGGTGGTCGCCCATCACCCACAACTCGCCCTTCGGCACGGTGATCTGGGCGAACTGTTTCTTCGGGTCGGGCCCGTCGTTGAACACGTACGGCTCGGTCAACGGTTTGCCGTTGCGCACTACCCGGCCTTGTGAATCGCAGCACGAGACCGTGTCGCCGGGCAGCCCGATGACGCGCTTCACGACGTCCTCGGGCCCTCCGACGGCAGTGAGCCAGCCGCCGGTCGCCTTGAAGACGACGACGTCACCGCGACCTACGCCGTGCAGGTGGTACGACAGCTTGTCGACGAGAATGCGGTCGTTGTTGCAGTGCGGCGTGCAACCGTGCAACGTCTTTTCCATCGAGCCCGACGGAATTCGGTACGACTGCAAGACGTAGCTGCGAACCAGAAAGGTGCCGACGACGGTCAGCACGAGCAGCACGATCCACTCGTTGCGGGCCCGCCGGTGCGCCTTCGCGTTGGCGGCCGCGGTTGCCGAAGCAGCCTCGGTCGATTCGCCGGCCACGTCGGTGGAGCCGATGCGGTCGGGGCCGTCGGGAGTCGAGGTCACGAATCAGGCCTTCGATCGAGAGTCGGTGTTGGGCGTTGCAGCTGAGACCGCGACGGCTCCAGCGGTCGCC
>JBOGEK010000284.1:0-4747 GCA_050743645.1 Acidothermaceae bacterium | reverse complement strand
CGCCGGCTTTAGTCGCCCGCCTTCGAGGCGGGCACGTTTGACGCGGTCTACAGCGCCGAACGTCCTCCGCCTTGAGAAAGACGGTGGCTATACCTCGAGCATCGGTTCTTCGGCGGGCGCTGCTTTTCGTCGTCCACCTGCTGCTTCGTCGAGCGCACGCAACGATTTGCGAACCACCGCGGGATCGGTCGTGTACCAAAACGGCGGCAGTGACTTGCGCAGAAACCCGCCGTAACGAGCAGTGTCGAGACGCGAATCGAGAACAGCCACGACACCGCGATCGTGCCGTGATCGCAACAACCGTCCGGTGCCTTGCGCGAGCAACAGGGCCGCTTGCGATGCGGCTACAGCCATAAATCCGTTGCCACCCGCTTCGGCAACCGCGCGCTGCCGGGCCGAGATCAGTGGATCGTCTGGGCGGGGAAACGGAATTCGGTCGACAACGACGAGCTGGCACGAGGCCCCGGGCACGTCTACTCCCTGCCACAACGACAACGTGCCGAATAAGCACGACGGCGCGTCTTTGGCGAATAGCCGCACCAGTTCGCCAGTGGAGTCGTCGCCCTGGCACATCACCGCGTAGTCGAGTCGCGATCGCATTTCCTCGGCCGCTGCGGCCGCCGCCCGCATCGACGAGAACAATCCGAGGGTTCGACCCCCTGCGGCGTCGATGAGTGCGGCGAGTTCATCGAGCACCGCTTCGCTCAACCCGTCACGACCTGGAGGTGGCAAATGCCTTGCTACGTAAAGGATCCCTTGCCTGGTGTGGTCGAAAGGCGACCCGACGTCGAGGCCCTGCCAGCGATCCTTCGCGCCGATCCCGAGACTTGCGGCCAGCGGGTCGAAGCTGCCACCGAGCGTCAGCGTCGCCGACGTCAACACGGTGGTGCGTTGACTGAACAACGCGTTGTGCAGCAGGTCGGCGACCTTCAGCGGTGCCACCCGCAGCACGACACCTCGTCGATCCTCGTAAGCCGACCAGATCACGTCGTCTTGCGAATCGGCCAACAATCGCTGCGTGGTATCGAAAATTGCCTCGACTGCCGCGCGGGCCTGCTTGCGCACCACTTCGACATCGGCGGCGCTCGGATCACTCTTCACGCTCGCGTCGGACGACGACATCGCGCCGAGTGCCGCACGCGACCCATCTCTCACCAGTTCGAGAACCTCGACAAGTGCTTGCGGTAGCGGAGAAAGCTGGCCCGTTGGCAGCTCGGCGACGGCAAGCGCCAGTGCGGCTGCCGCCTCGTCGAGCCGCGCCGACTCGTCGGGCGCCAAGCGGTGGCAGCGTTTCGCTGCGCGCTCGACGATGCCGCTCGTGAGTTCTTCGGTTGCCGCGCCGGTAACACGATCGACCAGCTCATGCGCCTCGTCGACGACGACGACCTCGTGCTCGGGCAGCACCGCGACGTCGCCGATGGCGTCGATGGCGAGCAGCGCGTGATTGGTGACGACGATGTCGGCACGCATGGCGCGCATACGGGCCTGCTCAGCGAAACAGTCTGCCCCGTAAGGACATTTGCTGGCACCGAGGCATTCACGTGCAGAGACCGCAAACTGAGACCACACCCGTTCTGACACACCGGGCGCGAGTTCGTCGCGGTCGCCAGTGTCGGTGCGATTGGCCCACTCCCCCACCCGCACGATCTCGCGGCCCAACGCCGAAGACGGCGCGATCGGCTTGTCGGCAGCAGCGCCGGCAGCCCGGTCGCCAGCAGTCTCGGCGCCGGCACTCGGGTCTCGCGAGTCGCCATCGAACAGTTCGCCCTGCCGGGTGTCATCGGGACCGGCATGAAACCGCTGAAGGCAAAGGTAATTGCGGCGACCCTTGAGGATCGCGAAAGTCGGCGTTCGCGGTAACGCCGGGCCCAGTGACTCGATGAGCTTCGGCAGGTCGCGTTCGATCAGCTGGCGCTGCAGCGCGATCGTCGCGGTCGCGACGATCACCGGTCCTTCGCGGCCGGGCAGCGGTTCGGATCCGTCGGCAGTGGTCTCGTCATGGGCGGCCTCGCCCTCGGAGCGCCCGCCTTCGGTGACGCCGCCGCCTTCTTCGCGACCGGACATCACCCCGTCGGTCAGCGCGTACGCGACGGCGGGCACCAGGTAGGCGAGGCTCTTACCGGTTCCGGTGCCTGCTTGCACGAGCAGGTGTCCGCCAGATCGCATCGTTTTCGCGGCGGCAGCCGCCATGGTGAGCTGTCCGGGCCGCGGTTCGCCACCGACGCCCTCGACCGCCTTGGCCAGCAGAGTCTCGACGTCGGGGATTCGTTGCGCGGCCACCCACGCAGGGTAGCTGGGTGCTGCTGCGCAGCCGTGGCCGTCAGTCGCCAGTCACGCCGTCGATTCGTTCGCGCAACAGGTCGGCGTGCCCGTTGTGGCGGGCGTATTCCTCGATCATGTGCAGGTAGACCCAGCGAAGATCCATCTCGACCTGGAGGCGAGGGTGGACGAACGTGTCGTCGAGCGAGCGCGCCGCCGCAGCCTCGCGCGCGAGTTCGATCTCGGCGGTGAAGGCCGCGAAATCGGCTTCGGCTTCAGCGGTGCCCACGTTGTCGAAGTCGGCGTCGGGCTGCTCGTCGATCGAGTAGACGTACGGAACATCGAGACCGGCGAGCCGCCTACGAAACCAAGCGCGCTCGACTTCGGTCATGTGTCGGACGAGACCGAGCAGGCTCAGGCTCGACGGTTCGACCGCTTGCCGCCGCAGTTGGTCGACGGTCAATCCGGCGCATTTGAATAGCAAGGTCTGCCGGTGGTAGTCGAGCCACGCCTCGAGCGAGGCTCGTTCGTCGCCAACTGTCGGCGGTTCGGTGCGGTCGATCTGCGGTGCAGTCCACATGAGCAAGCCTCCGGCTCCGCGTCTGGGGTTACAGCGCAATGGTCATGAAGGTGCTGTAGTCGCTTGGACCATAGTCGGCGAAGGGCCCGCATTCGACGAATCCGGCGCTGGCGTAAAGGGATCGCGCCGGGGCGAACGCCTGCATCGAGCCGGTCTCGAGGCTCACTCGCCGATAACCGCGCTCGCTCGCCACCGCGAGCAAATGATCGAGCATCGCCCGCCCGAGGCCCTGACCACGAACCTCCTGCGCGGTGTGCATCGACTTCAGCTCGACATGGCCGTCGTCCAACTGCTTCAACGCGCCGACGGCGAGCAGCTCGCCGTTTCGGCGAAGGCTGAAGAAGGTGATCGCCGGGTCGACAAGCCGCTCGGCGTCGAGCGCGTGCACGTCCTCGGGCGGGCTGTGCGAATCCGCGAAAACTAGATGACGCTCGAGCAACGCCCGCACGTCAGCGTTTCGCGGGTCGTCGATCGCGATGCGGGTCTGCGTCGATGGGTGCGCCACGATCGGCAAGTTACCCGAGACGCGAATGAACGACGTCAGGCGGTCATGCCCGTGGCGCGATAGACCACCTGCGGCGTCGGCAAAGTGCTCACCAGCATGTGCGCGAACAACGTGTCGATGCCTTCAGCGGGCAGCGGGCGCGAGAACAAGAAGCCCTGGCCGTAATCGCACGCCATGCTCACCAGCGCGCTGTACTGCTCGCGGGTCTCGATGCCTTCGGCGACCGTGCCCAGCCGCAAGGATCGGCCGAGATGCACGATCGTTCGCGCCAACTCGGCACTGTCTGAGCTGTCAGAACCGTCGACGCCGCCGAGTCCATCTACCCGATGCGTCAGCTGCTCGACGAACGACTTGTCGATCTTCAAGATGTCGACGGGGAATCGCGTGAGATACGACAGCGACGAATAGCCGGTTCCGAAGTCGTCGATCGCAATACGGGTGCCGAGGGCCTTCAGTTGCCGCAGCACCTCGATCGCTTCTTCGGTGCGCTCGATCAGCACACTTTCGGTCATCTCGATGACGAGCGCGCCCGCCGGCATGCCGCTCTCGGTCAGTGCTTCATGCACGATCTCGGGCAGGTGAGGCGTGAGCTGTCGGCTCGAAACATTCACCGCCACATGGAAAATTCCACCGGTAGCGGCGTACGACTGCCACCGAGCGCCTTGCCTGCAGCACTCGCGAATCGCCCACTCGCCGATCGACTCGACCAATCCGGTTTCTTCCGCGAGGCCGATGAAATCCATCGGCTGCACCAAGCCGCGCGTCGGGTGATACCAGCGAATCAGCGCCTCGACGCCGACGACTTGCCCGGTGTGCAGGTTGACCGTCGGCTGGTAGTGCAAGGCGAGCTGCCCTCGAGCCAACGCCTGGCGCAGGTCGGATTCTGCCTGCACCCGCAGCAACAACGCGTCGTGCATCTCCGATTCGAAGCGCACGAAACTGCCGTCGTGGCTGACTTTCGCGCGGTACATCGCAAGGTCTGCGTTGCGCAGGATCTGGTCGGCCGTCTCGGTGCCACCGTCTGTGACGGCGATACCGGTCGACGCTGCCAACGTCACCTCACGACCATCGAGGACGAACGGTTGCGCCAGCACCTGACGAACCCGGTCGGCCACTTGGCGCGCGACCCGTTCGGCGTCGGGACCGACGATCAGGATCGCGAACTCGTCACCGCCCAGCCGAGCCACCGTGTCGCCCGGCCCGACGCAGTGTCGCAGCCGGTCGGCGACCAGGGTAAGCAGGTTGTCACCGACCAGGTGGCCTTGCGCGTCGTTGACCGCCTTGAAGCCGTCGAGGTCGAGGAAGAGCACGGCGACCTGCCCGCTGGCGTCGCATCCGTGCAGCGCGGCCCGGCCGCGTTCCAGGAACAGCGCCCGGTTGGGCAGGTCGGTGAGCGTGTCGTG
>JBOGEK010000283.1:0-2002 GCA_050743645.1 Acidothermaceae bacterium | reverse complement strand
ACCTCACAGGGCACATAAACGTCGGGCAGGAAGTTCATCTCGATCTTGATCGTGCCGTCGCCGGCGCACGCTTCGCAGCGGCCGCCCTTGACGTTGAACGAGAAGCGGCCCTGCAAATACCCGCGGATCTTCGCCTCGGTGGTTTCGGCAAACAGCTTGCGGATGTTGTCGAAGACCCCGGTATACGTCGCCGGATTCGATCGCGGCGTACGCCCGATCGGGCTCTGGTCGACATGGATCGCCTTGTCGACCTGATCGAGGCCGGTGATGCGGGCGTGCCGCCCGGGCACGGTCTTCGCGCCGTACAGCTCTTTTGCCAGCGCCGCGTACAAGATGTCGTTGACGAGCGTTGACTTGCCTGACCCGGAAACGCCGGTGACCGCGACGAAACAGCCGAGCGGGAACGCGACGTCGATGCCCCGCAGGTTGTGCTCGCGGGCACCCTTCACGACGAGTTGCCGCTTCGGGTCGACGGGACGCCGGCTTGCCGGCACCTCGATCACCCGACGGCCCGAAAGATACTGGCCGGTCAATGAATCCTTGCTGGCAAGCAAGTCTTTGACCGAACCGGACACGACGACCTGGCCCCCGTGCTCGCCCGCACCCGGGCCGATGTCGACCACCCAGTCGGCCGTGCGGATCGTGTCTTCGTCGTGCTCGACCACGATCAGGGTGTTGCCGAGATCACGCAGCCGGACCAGCGTCTCGATCAGACGATGGTTGTCGCGCTGGTGCAAGCCGATGCTCGGTTCGTCAAGCACATACAGCACGCCGACAAGCCCTGAGCCGATCTGGGTGGCGAGCCTGATGCGCTGCGCCTCGCCGCCCGCCAGCGTGCCCGCCGCGCGATCGAGCGTGAGGTAGTCGAGACCGACGTCGAGCAAGAAACCCAAGCGGGCATTGACTTCTTTGAGCACCCGCTCGGCGATCTGCCGCTCTCGAGCAGTCAACTCGATGCTGCGCAAGAACGCCGCGCATTCACCGATCGCCAGCCCCGCTACGTCAGCGATCGACTTGTCGCCGATGGTGACGGCGAGCGAAACCGGCTTGAGTCGCTTGCCATCGCATTCGGGACACGGCACCTCGCGCATATAGCCTTCGAACTTCTCGCGGCTGTAGTCGCTTTCGACCTCGCCGTGCCTGCGTTCGATATAGGTGACGACACCTTCGTAGTTGGTGTAATACGAACGCTCGCGGCCGTAACGATTCTTGTAGCGGACGTGCACCTGCTCGTCGTGGCCGAACAAGATGCACTTGCGCACCTTGGCGGGCAGTCGCTCCCAGGGTGCGGACGTCGAGAACCCCATGGTGTCGGCGAGTGCTTCGAGCAACCTTACCCAGTAGTCGGACGTGTGCCCGCCGCCCCACGGAGAGATCGCGCCTTCGTCGATCGACAGCGTGGGATCGGGAATCACCAGATCAGGGTCGACTTCGAGCTTGGTGCCGAGACCGGTGCATTCGGTACAGGCGCCAAACGGTGAGTTGAACGAGAACGACCGAGGTTCGAGCTCTTCGAATGACAGATCGTCGTAGGTGCAAGCCAAATGCTCGGAGAAAACGCGCTCGCGATGCGGGTCGTCTTCGGGTAGGTCGACGAACTCCAACGTCAACAGACCGGTCGAAAGCTTCAGCGCAGTCTCGACCGAATCGGTGAGCCGGCGCTGCGCCGACGCCTTCACCGCCAACCGGTCGACCACGACCTCGATCGTGTGCTTCTCCTGCTTTTTTAGCTTCGGTGTCTCGGTGAGCGGATAGACCACGCCGTCGACCCGCACGCGGGCAAATCCCTTGGTCTGCAGATCGGCGAACAGGTCGGCGTACTCGCCCTTGCGACCGCGCACCAACGGCGCGAGCACCTGGAAGCGGCTGCCCTCGTCGAACTCGAGGATGCGGTCGACGATCTGCTGGGGTGTCTGCCGTGCGATCGCCCGGCCACAGATCGGGCAGTGCGGATGGCCGATCCGCGCGTAGAGCAACCGCAGGTAGTCGTACACCTCGGTGA
>JBOGEK010000282.1:0-2107 GCA_050743645.1 Acidothermaceae bacterium | reverse complement strand
ACAAAACCTGCGTCACCGCGCGACCACGATGGACAGCCTGGTATCGGTCGGAACACTCGCGGCCTTCGGCTGGAGCGTATACGCACTTGTGTGGTGCGGCGCCGGCGCCAGCGGAATGAAGATGCGTTTCTCGTTCGAAGTCGAGCGTGGCAACGGAAGCGATCAGCTATACCTCGAGGTTGCTTCCGCCGTCACGGCGTTCTTACTAGCCGGGCGTTATTTCGAGGCGCGCGCCAAGCGACGATCGGGCGCAGCGTTGCGAGCATTGCTCAGTCTTGGCGCGAAGCATGCGGCCGTGCTGCGGGGCGGCGTCGAATGTCGAGTGCCGGTCGCAGACCTTGTTGTAGGCGATCGCTTCGTCGTCCGGCCGGGGGAAAAGGTCGCAACCGACGGCATCGTCGAAGACGGTGAATCGGCCATCGATTCTTCGGTCCTGACAGGCGAATCCGTGGCGGTGGATGTTTCGGTCGGTGATGATGTCGTCGGCGCGACGATCAACACCAGTGGCAGGCTCGTGGTGCGCGCGACGCGTGTCGGCGACGACACCGCGCTCGCCCAGCTAGCGCGTCTCGTCTCTGCTGCGCAAAGCGGAAAGGCGCCTGTACAGCGCTTGGCAGACCGGATTTCTGCCGTATTCGTACCCACGATCATCGTGCTCGCGTTGGGCACGATCGCTGGTTGGTTGATCTCAGGGGCAAGCGTGTCGGTGGCATTCGCGGCAGGGGTCGCAGTGCTCATCATCGCGTGCCCTTGCGCGCTCGGGCTTGCCACCCCCACGGCCTTGCTCGTCGGCACGGGCCGCGGCGCGCAACTCGGCATCATCATCAAGGGACCCGAAATACTCGAGTCGACGCGCCAAGTCGACACGATCGTGCTCGACAAGACCGGCACCGTTACGTCGGGTGAGATGTCGGTCGTCGGCGTCGTCGTCGCGGTCGTCGTTGAGCCCAGCGCGCTTGAATCCAGGTCGGCCGATGGCGCTGGTTCCGACTCGGCGGTGTCACACGATGCGCTTCGATTAGCGGGTTCACTCGAAGCGGCCTCAGAACATCCGATAGCGCGGGCCATTGCCGTCGCTGCACGAGAACGGTTCGGCCAACTCGCGCCTGTCGAGCGCTTCGTCAGTTTACAAGGCCTTGGCGTCTCGGGCGTCGTTGATGGCCAGCCGATGCTGATTGGCCGTTCGACCCTGCTGGCCGAACGAGGCATCACCGTCGCCCCACTGCTCTGCCGAGCCGCCGCTGAGGCTGAAGCACTCGGTCGAACTCCCGTATTCGTTGCGCGTGACGACCGGGCGATCGCGGTGCTTGTGGTTGCGGATTCGATCCGAACGACGAGCGCGCCGGCAGTGCAGCAGTTGCGCCGACTGGGGCTGCGGCCGATCCTGCTCACTGGCGACAACGAGCGGGCCGCTACAGCGGTCGCTCGCCAGGTAGGTATTGATCCCGCCGACGTCATAGCTGGTGTGTTGCCGGAGCAAAAGGTCGAGGCCGTAAGCCGATTGCAGGGCGAAGGCAAGTGCGTCGCCATGGTCGGCGACGGCGTCAACGATGCCGCTGCACTCGCACGGGCCGACCTCGGCATCGCGATGGGCACCGGCACCGATGTCGCGATCGAGGCGAGCGATCTCACTCTCGTGCGTGCGGATCTAGGGGCTGCAGTCGACGCGATTCGGCTATCGCGGCGAACCCTGCTCACGATCAAGGCTAACCTGGCGTGGGCGTTCGGCTATAACATTGCGGCCATTCCGTTGGCCGCGGCGGGCCTGCTCAATCCACTTATCGCAGGAAGTGCGATGGCGCTATCGAGTGTGTTCGTCGTCTCCAACAGCTTGCGGCTACACGGTTTCAGACCGACTATCTAGCGCCGGTCCGCTGCTTGGGCTACGACATTCTCGGAATAGAGCCAGCAACGCGCCGTGTGCGACTCACCAACTGCCAGCTGCGGAGGCGCTTCGATGCGGCAGTGCGGCATGACGAAACTGCAGCGTGGCGCGAATCGACAGCCTTCGGTCGGCACCGCCTCACGGGTCGACCGCCCTTCGAGATTGTCGTCGCGTGGCCGTCCCGGATCTGGGGCGGCAGCCGCGAGCAGCTGCGTGTACGGG
>JBOGEK010000281.1:0-18537 GCA_050743645.1 Acidothermaceae bacterium | reverse complement strand
AGACGGACGACGGCGCTGAGCCCGCGCGCGACCTGGCGGCCGTGCTCCACCACCGCGTCGCAAGTTGGCACGAACACGCCACCCCAGCACCCGGACACCGGCCAACAGCGCTGATCGGTGGCCTCATTCTTCGAGCGGAAATGTTCGACGACCAAACACCACACGACCAACGGGAGTCCATCAGCGAACTCGAAGCGCTCATGACAGCACGGGTGGAAACCCTTACCCGGCAGGCGATTTCGGACCCACCTCGCTGGCTCCGCCAACTCGGCACACCACCCGCCGATCCGCGACAGCGGGTGATCTGGACCAACGCCGTCGCGGTCATCGCCGGCTACCGCGACCGTTACACCATCCTCGACCACGGCCACCCACTCGGCGATGCCCACATCAGCGATCCCGACCGCAGGCTCGCCCACCGTCGAGCACTCACCGCCGCCCGGCAAGCCCGCGCGGCCACTGCGCGCACGCCGGGACCGGCGAGCACACGGGCGGGCGTCGTCGGACGTTCGCCGTCCCTGTGAACAACCCACCCGCACCACACAACAAGGAGTCATGATGGACAAGCTGCTCCTCACTCCGCGCGAAGCTGCAGACGTGCTCGGTATCGGCCGATCCAAACTGTACGAGCTGCTACGCGCCGGCACCGTGCCATCGGTACGCATCGGCGCCTGCCGCCGCATCGCAGCCCTCGACCTGGAAAACCTGGTCGACAAGCTTCGAACCGCGGACGACGTCTTTCTATGAGCGAGGTTCGGCAAGCGGACTAATTACAAGCGGACTAACTAAAAGAACTGGCCTGGAGGTCGCAAATGGGTGGACGTCGGCGCTTCGGCAGAATCCGTAAGATGCCGTCCGAACGTTGGCAGGCGCGCTACTGCACTCCGGACGGCCGGGAACACACTGGCCCGCAGACCTTTGCCACCAAGACCGATGCCGCTCGGTTCTTATCTCATGTTGAGGCTGACATCGACCGAGGCGTATGGCTCGATCACCGTCTCGGGCACATCCCGCTGCGACAATGGGCCGAGCGATACATGGGTACGACGGCACACCTCAAACCGAAAACCAGAGAGTCCTACGCGAGCCTGCTTAGATCCACGATCCTGCCGACGCTCGGCGACTCACCAGTCGCGCAACTTCGTACAATTGCGGTTCAGGAATGGATTTCTGCGCTAAGTGGCCGCGGCCTAGGTGCTAGCCGGGTCCGACAGTCGTATCGCTTGTTGTCGCAGATCATGGCGGCGGCTGAAGACAGCGGATTGATCGCTGCATCACCGTGTCGGCGCGTGCGACTGCCGCGTATGCCTGAGTCAGAGCCGCGCATCTTGTCCCACGGACAAGTCGCGGACATCATTTCCGCCGCGCCCGAGCCGTACGACCTTTTGATTGAAATCCTTGCCTATGCCGGACTGCGCGTCGGCGAAGCGTTCGCGTTACGTCGTCGGTCGGTCGACGTCCTTCGTGGCAGGCTGGTCGTCACCGAATCCTTGTCGGACGTCAACGGACACCTCACATTCGGAGCCCCGAAATCACATCAACAGCGAGCCGTAAGCATCCCGAGCTCAGTCGTCGACCGCATTCGGCGACATCTCGATACGACCGTCGGTCCAGGAGCTGAGGCGTTGCTCTTCGTCGGCGGAACAGGTCAGCCGTTGCGGTATTCAAGCTTCCTTCGTCGCGTCTGGCGGCCTGCGCTCGAAACCGCCGCTCTCATCGACGTCACCCCTCACGACCTACGCGCCACGCACGCGTCCTGGGTCATCGATGAAGGCGGCAGCGTGATGGACGCCGCCGCGCGCCTCGGCCACGCAGCAGGCACCGTGACGACGCGTCACTATGCCCGGCCAGTGGACGGCCGCGACGCGGAGATCGCAGCGCGACTCAACCAACCAGCCCCCGCAACCAAATCCTATCGGGCACGTGGAGGGCACGTGATCTTGGAGGCCCGCCGCCGCGAGGCACCATAGGCCCTCTGACCTGCGGTTTTACGGTGCCCTCGGGCAGATTCGAACTGCCGACACACGGTTTAGGAAACCGTTGCTCTATCCCCTGAGCTACGAGGGCGGGGGCAGCGAGAGTGAAGGCTAGAGAACTCCAGATCGAGATCGTCTGGTTTTCTCATCGAGCTACCGCCAGCTGCTGAATCAGGTTATCGGAGCGCGCCCGGCGTTCGCGTCTAGGTGATTCCGCGCTGCGTCAGCCGAGTTTTGCCTCGGCGTCACGGAGACGGCGCGCCATGCCTGCCAGCAGTTTGCGGTCGAAGCGGGGGATCGAGTCGACCGCCGACCAGAACTCGTGGGCGCCGAGCAGTACTGCGGTCGTGGCCGTCGTCGTTCGTACCGTCGCCGTGCGCGGCCCGGCGTCGAGTAACGCGAGTTCGCCGACGTAGTCACCCGGCCCCAGTTTCGCCACGATAGTGCCGCCGCGTTCGACCTCGACTTGGCCATCGACGATGACGAGGAACTCATGGCCGGAGCCGCCCTCCGCCATGAGGGTCTGGCCCGCGGGAAAGTCGATCACCTCGGCGGCCTTTGCAAGTGCGTCGAGTTCACGGCGCGTACATCCCGCGAACAGTGGCACTTGTGCCAGGAATTCCTGACGACGTTTTGCTGGCATCCGACCTCCCGGTGTGCGCATAGTCTCGGCTGCCCGGACAACGGCGTCAACCGAGATCGAAATGTTCGTGCGGCAAATCACGCCTGACGTTTTGACGCATCGAGCCGGCGTACGTATCTCGCTGACAATGGATCGACTCTATGGGGCGGTGAAGCTTGACCACGTCCAACGAAGAAGGGTGGCCGCGATGGCCCGGCCCACGTCCGTCGCCGCCGATCGCGGTGGCGACCTCGCCGCCCTGCCTAGAGCCGAACTCGAGGCACGATTCGCGCGGGCGACCAGCGGCGCATCACTGCGACCGCTTCCCGAACGGCTCGGCGCTGTCAGCGACGCCGAACTGGTCACCATCACCCAGCGACTGGCCCGGCGCCAGCACGAGTGCGGTTGCAGTGCAGGCGCCTCGGCGATGTGGGTGGCTGCCGTTATTGCGATCGTCGGCGGTGTCGTCCGAGGTGCTTCGAGCTTGGACGACGGACTCGCGCTCGTTGGAGTCGGCGTCGCCTTCGTCGTCGCCGTGACCATCGCCGCCAAGTTCTGCGCGATCGCGGTGTCTCGCAGCCGATGGCGACGCGACCGAGACGCCGTGATAGCCCGACTGGCAACGTCCAAAGGAGCAGGTCATGTCGTGGTGCGGTGAGATTCGCTATGCGATCGTGCGCAAGCGCGACGAGTGGCGTTCGGTGCTCGTGCAGACCTGCTCCGACTGGGCCGACGAAGGCTCGAATCAGTGCAAGCAGTGGGCCGACGAAGGCTCGAACCAATGCCAGCAGTGGGCAGACGAGGGCTCCAACCAGTGTTGTGACTGGTGGCCATGCAGCTGGGCATGCGACGCCTTCTATTGGGTGGCGAAGTGGGTATGCCTCGGCTGGTACTGGTTGGCGAAGTGGGTGTGCCTGGCCTGGTATTGGTTGGCGAAGTGGGTGTGTCGAACGTTCGCGTGGGTGCTCTACTGGATTCTGACGATCGTCGCATATCTCGTCTGGTACGTGCTCTGGATCCCTTGCCACGTATGGGGAAATCAGCCAGGTCCGAATGGTCCGATCAAGCACGTCTTCGTTCTCGTGCTCGAAAATCGCTCATTCGATCACATGCTCGGAGTCTCGACCGGCCACGTCGACCCACGTCTCGGAATACGTCCCGGAGTCGGAGTCGACGCGGTCACAGGCCAGGCGACCACCGTCGACGCGCCAACAGATGAGACAAATTCCCACGCGGGTAGCACCTTTGCGGTCACGGCCGGCGCGCCGTGGCTGATGCCGGTCGATCCGCCGCACGAATTCTGCGACGTGAAGTTGCAGCTCGCCTCCGAAGCCATCAACGGGCAGCCGAAGGATGACTCATGCTCTTATTCGGGGACCTATCCGTCGCTAACTATGGCGGGTTTCGTGGAAAACTACGCCAACCAGGCAACGGTCGAAAGCACTGATTCTGATTCGGCCACTGCGGCGAAGGGGGCCGAAGCACTCGCCGATCTCGGTGCAGTGATGAAGTGCTTCACCAGCGACCAAGTGCCGGTCATCTCTTCGCTGGCACGTGAATTCGTCATCTGCGACAAGTGGTTCTCTGCGCTGCCCGGACCCACCTGGCCGAACCGATTCTTCTTCCACGCAGCGTCGTCTGGAGGTCTGGATCGCAGTCCGGCGAGCTGGGAGGTCGCACTCTCGCAACTCGACGGCTACCAGTTCGAAAACGGCACTATCTTCGACGCGCTCGACAGCGAAGAACTCGACTGGCACGTGTATCACGGTGACTTCTTTCCGGTCGTCGGCGCACTCGCAGGGATGGATTTGCCGACCATGGCCGAACATTTCTCGGGCATGGACGAGTTCGCGAGCGATCTTTCATCCACCGATTTCTCACCCGCGTTTGTGTTCATCGAGCCTGACTACGGCCATGTGCTCAGTCACGGAGGCGACTTCCAATGCGGCAACAGCCAGCACCCCATCGACGATGTGACTCGCGGCGAGAAGCTCATTAAGCAGGTCTACGAAGCGGTTCGCCAATCACCGCACTGGGAATCGAGCGTGCTCCTCGTCACCTACGACGAACACGGCGGGTTCTACGACCACGTCGAACCGCCGAGTGCCGTGCCGCCCGGCGATATCACCGATCCCGACAACAACGGCCATGGCTTCAAGTTCGATAAGCAGGGAGTGCGGGTACCAGCCGTCGTCGCCTCTCCGTTCATACCGTCGGTTCGACCGACTGGGTTGGAGAACCAAGACTGCAACTTGATCGACCACACGCAATACGACCACGCCTCTTTACCGGCGTCGCTAGAGCGACTTCTCGGATTGCCCAACCTCACCGATCGCGACGCGCGCGCTAACGATTTCAGACATCTGCTGTCGCTCGACACTCCGCGTACTGACGCGCCGCTCACCTTGCCCGACGCCGCAGAGTCCGGGTTCTTCTGCGACGACGACCCACCGCCGCCGACGCGCGGCGTCCAGCAACCACTGCTCGAACGCAGGCGCCTGCACGGGCCGGTCACGCCCGAGTCGCTCCAGGCGCCGGTGACATCGACGATGCGCGGATTCGTCCAACTCGCCGCGATCCACGATGCTCGGATGAATCCCGAAAGCCGTGAGGCGATCAAGCAGCGGGTACGCAGCATCGACAACACCGGCGAGGCGCGGGCCTACCTCGACGACGTTGCAGTGCGCCTCTCGGCTCACCTCACCGTGACCCGGGCTGCGCTGCCGCGCACCAACAGAACCGGGCGCCGCTAGTTTGTCGTGCCGAACACCAGGCTGGCTGCCGGATAGAGGTTCGACGACCCAGCAATCGCAGTATTTGCAAGGGTTTGGTAACCCGCGTTGTGGTACGCATCTGCCGCCGCTGACAGCGCGAGCGGTAGATAGTGCAGGTCAGGCTTGCTCGACTGGTGGTACGGCCAGTTACCGAGGTTAGTCACGTAGCCATTGACGTAGTCAAGCGCTGCCTTGATGCTGGCGCCGTTCGGCGCTTTGTAGTGCCACAGGTCGACGTGTGCATTGCTCGCCAACTGCGCGAGGCGCGCTAAGGCTTCCACGTTGTAGGTGCTGTAAGACCACGACGTCGCGCGCGCCAACTCGGCAGGCTGCGTGCCGTCAGACCTGATTTGCTTCGCGATGATCGAGCTTTCGGCGCTCTTCGCGACGCTGCTCGCAAGTGCGGCCTGGCCCGTGAACAGCGCGTACGACACCAGCTGGGCGTCGTACCAGGTCAGGTGGTTGTTGGTCGTCGCGCCTTCGGCTTTCCCGGGCGCACTCGTGCGCAGCCAGGTCAGGTAGGCCCCGAACCACTTCTTCATCTGGTCGGTGTTGGTCGTGCTCCAGGACTTCGCGCCTGCAAGAAGCCCAACGGCGTCAACGACTTTCGGTAGGTCGGCAGTGTCGATGATGCCGCCCGAGCCGCCGTCCGTCTTGCCGGGAACCGCCTGGGCGTAGTTCAGGTTGGGGTTCATCCTCGTCGCCGGATTGATGAACCACGTCGTCAACATCGTGCTCGCCTTAGCGGCGTACGCCTGATTGCCCGTGAAGTAGTAGGCGTAACCGAGCTCCTGTGCGGTGTTCATCACCGTCGTGAGATCGGCTTTGTCCTGGATCGAGGCCGTCGAGGGATTCTTGTCGCCGTCCTTGATGACATAGGGCAGGCCGTTCGCCGTCTTCGGGTTCGGCCAGGCATAAATCGAAAGACTCATGTAGTCGTGCTTGTCGCCGCTCGGCGGCGTTTGTGCTTTGGCGGTCACTGAAACGGGAGCGATCGCGAGATCTTTGTTCGCTCGCTTTACCAGTGATTGCACCGCCGACTTCGCTTGCGGATCGCCAGCAAGGTAGGCGGCCTTTTGAGCAGCGAGGTGATGCGCGTCGACCAAGAAAACTCGTGGCGTTTGTGCAACGACGGCTGCATGACTTGACGAATCGGCGCCCGGATTTGCAGCTTTGGCGGTGCTCGATGCGCCAACGGCGGCAGGCTGATGCGCCGTCGACGGAGTGGAATGAGAAGAGTGCGTGAGCACTACTGCAGTTGCTGCTACGGCCGCCGCCGTTGCGCCGACGGCAGCAACTTTCACTGCGGTCGATACTCGGGCCGAGCCTGTTGTCGAACGGCTTGGCGACGGGCTAGCGGACCCGGTCATGTGTACGACGCTACGTGAGCCGGTCAACGCGGCTGCGCTTCCCGCGGTGCCGGCCAGCATGCAGAACGTGAGTCCCAACGTGACCGGCAACTTCGCCGAGCGCAGCAAGCGCTGCCCTCGATCGGTGCGGGTCGGCGCCGGGAAGATCCACTCTGCATTATCCATGTCTTATATGTCGGATATCGAGCTAGCTCCTTGTTCACCCATTCGTGTGAGCGTAGGATTCGCGTCCGCTAAGCCCGACAAGTCTGAAAAACAACCTTTGCGTGTTCCATGGCTTTCATGACATGCTCGCAGCATTACTGCTATGCGCCCGAGTTGTGGGGGGTCGCCACTGGGGCAGATGTTCACACCGAGTCGCCCAGCGACGCCCTTAGTCGTTGGCGGCTGCCCGAGCGAGGGAGCACCCGGTGACTACATTTGCGCACCGAAATGGCCAGCCACTACCCGACTCAACCATTCTGTCCGGTTCACCACCGGGCACTGAGGCGGCCGGCGCGTCGCCACCGGTTCCTGAGCCACTACTCGACCCACTGCTCGAAACGCCGGGGAAACCGGCCGGCGACCGTGGCGATGGACGCGACGCGGTGATCGACCTCACCGGTCTCACGGGTCGCGCCAGCCTCGAGCGCCACGACCGCCGCGACAGCGTTGGCAACTTCCTCGACGCCGGCGCCCCAGGCACACCGGCCACCTTGCCGACTCCTTTGCCGTCCGCGTCGCCGGCGCTGGCAGGAGTTGCGACCGCCCGCTACGACGCCTGCATTCTCGGCCTCGGCTACGTCGGATTGCCGACGGCGATGTCGTTGGCAACGAGTGGACGCCGGGTGCTCGGGGTCGACGTGAGTGAGCGACGCCTAGACGCCATCAGGTTGGGCGATGTTGACGTCGCCCCTGAAGATCTCGACGACATCGGCAACGCCGTGCAATCAGGTGCGCTGGCACTCAGTTCCGATCCCGCCATGCTCGCGCACGCCGATGCGGTGATCGTCTGCGTGCCCACGCCGATCGATGAGCACGCCATACCCGACCTCACCATGCTCCAAGGTGCCTGCGACCTCGTCGTCGCGCACGCGCATCGCGGTCAGTTGATAATCCTCACCTCGACGACATACGTCGGGACGACGTCCGACTTGCTCATAAAGCCGTTGCGCCAACGTGGATTCATCGTCGGAGGCGCAGGCGGCGACGTGTTCGTTGCTTTCAGTCCTGAACGAATCGACCCCGGCAATACGAGCTATCCGCAACACGCGGTGCCTCGCGTCGTCGGCGGCGCCGATCCCGAAAGCTCCGCTCGCGCGGTCGCAGTGCTGCACGACATCGCGCCGAAGTTGCACGTGGTGAGTTCAGCCGAAGCAGCCGAGATGACAAAGCTTTACGAGAACACGTTTCGCGCCGTCAATATCGCGTTCGCTCTTGAGATGAGTCAGGCGGCCGCTGCGTTGGACCTTTCGATCGTCGAAGTGATCGACGCCGCAGCGACGAAGCCGTACGGGTTCATGCCCTTCTACCCAGGGCCGGGCGTCGGCGGACACTGCATACCGTGCGATCCCCATTACCTGCTCTGGCAGCTGCGTGCGCAACGAGTCGAGATGCCGCTCGTCGAACGTGCCATGAACACGATCATTTCGCGGCCCCGCGTCGTCGCCACCCGGATGCGAGAACTGTTGGCAGACCGCGGTCAACCGATCGCGGGCGCTCGGGTGCTGCTGGTCGGCGCGTCGTACAAGCGCGGGATTCGCGATACCCGCGAATCCCCGGCAATCGCGTTGACGCAGGATCTCATCGATCTCGGTGCCGAGGTCTTGTTGTGGGATCCGATCGCGGCTGAACTCGACATCGGTGACGGGCGTCGATTGATCAGCGGTGATCCGCGAACGATGGGTCGGATTGACGCTGCCGTCGTTCACACAGTGCACCCAGGTCTCGACTTCGGCTGGCTTGAGCACGTGCCGCTCGTGCTTGACGCGACCTATCGGCTCGACGGTCTCCCCGACCGCGCGTTCGTCTGATCCATGGGCGTCATTGCGAATTCGCGGCGAGTGCGGCCGCGAGAACGACGGCGAGCGCGCTTGTCCCACAGCGCGGGCGCGTATCGCGTCGTCGCCTCTTGCGCCGTCATGCTGCTTATCGCCGGCTGCGCCACCCGTGGCACGCGGCGCATGCAATCGCGGCACGTGCCGCTGCCGCCGCTGGCGACTGCCGCCAGTTCGACGAATCCGACGACGTTGCCCATCGGTCGGGAAAGCATGTACGACCTCGTCAACCAGGGAACGTTGAAAGGCGCGAACGATCTTCTCGACAACGTCTGGGACATTTCGCGCTACAAGCCCGCGACGCTTCCGGCGACGTTGTCGTGGAAGGAAGATCCCTATCACGACAACTACTGGCGATTCCAGTTCTACAGTTTGCGGCCGACGTCCAACTTGTTGTGGGCCTACTACACCACCCACCAACAGCAGTATCTCGACAAGCTGATTTCCATCTTGCGCAGCTTCACTGCCTACGATGCGACCAATCCTCCGCGCGACCGCACCCGTCTCGACTACAAGCACGGTGCAGCGTTTCGTGCCATGGTGCTCGTCGACGACTACGTGAAGCTTCGCCGGTCGAACGTTCTGCCACCCGATCTCGACGCGGCCATGTCGAAGAGCATCGAGAAGCTCGGCAGCTTCCTGGCCAACCCAACCAACTTCGACGCTGGCTACAACCACGGCTTCACGGAGGCGTCGGCCCTGCTGCTCGTCGCGGCCAACTTCCCGTCGTTCCCCGAATCCGCCACCTGGCAGCCACTTGCGACGTCGCGCCTTACCGAACTCATGCAGACCACCGTCGGTGCCGACGGTGTCGAGATCGAACGGTCGCCCTTCTACCACTTCTACGTCTTCGACTTCGCGCTCCAAGTCGAGAACTGGGCGAAGGCGAATGGTGTGACATTGCCGGTGTCGTTCACGCAACGAGTGCAGAGCATGGTTCGCTACGCCACCGACATCGTCTGGCCCAACGGCCAGGTACCGCTGATCGGTTCGTCGGTTCGGTTGAAGCCTGCCGGATTCGCCAACCTGTACGCCGGTATCGCGAAGACGGATCCGCATTTTCAGTATGTCGCGAGTGGCGGTACGGCAGGGTCGCCACCGTCCGATCCCGCCGTCTTGTTCTCGACGTCCGGCCAGATTGTGTTGCGCTCGAAGCCGCAACGCGGCGTACCGTACGTCGACTCGGCGCAGCTGGTAATGAACGCTGGCAAGCCGAGCACCGACCACGCCCACCTTGACGCTCTCGCCTTCATTTACTACTCCGGTGGCACGGTCTTGTTGCCCGACTCCGGTCTCGACACGTACGCGTCGGGCACAACATTCGATTACTTCCACGGCACGTCTGCGCACAACACCGTGGTGATCGACGGTTCCGACCAAGGGGCGGGCAACGTGAGTGCCGGATTGGTCACCGCTGGAAGCGGCTGGGAATACGCCTCCGCGAGCGCTGGGCTAACGAACGGCGTTGTCCAGAAGCGCTCGGTCGTGATGATCGGACGCAACCTGGTGCTCGTGATCGACGCGTTGACGTCGGTGGCGTCGCACAAATACCAGCAACTGTGGCACCTCTTCCCCGGCGCGGGCGTCACGGTCGACGGAACGACGGCGCACGTCAGCACCGCGCACGACGTGCCGGCGATGCAGATCGTGCAGGCGAAAAACCCCTCGTCGGACGTCAGCACCTACTACGGCAACACCAATCCGATGCAAGGCTGGTATTCAGATCAGTACGGCAAGGCGCAGCAGAACCACGTCGTCGGGTACGCGCAAAACGCGGATACTACGTACTACGTAACGCTGATCGCGACTGGTAACGATGCCGCGAAACCAGCTAGCGTCACCGGCAAGGTAGTCGGCAGCAATGCGCAAGCAGCGGTCTGCGCCGCGGACATCACCGCGTCGGTATCGATTTCCGATATGGCGAGCGCGGGGGAGAGGGTCAAGGTCGACGAGCAGGCGGCCAAGGGGGAGTGCGGCAATGGCAGTTGAGACTTTCGCTGCGCCAGGCCCACAGTCCGCCGAAGAACTGGTGGTTCGGCGTTCGCTCGAGCAGGCGATCCGCCGTGCATTGACGGTGCTCGCGCTGTTGCCTCTGACGGTGATCCTCGCGGTCAAGGCGGCCCAGCTCGGAACGCAGCTGCTGGTCAACATCTACGGGATCGGCGTGCTCGGCTCGACGATCGTCATCATGTACATCGCGTTTAGCAATTACCGCGATCCATCGGACGATGCCGTCGAACTCCTGGCACGCCCGCTCGTCAGTTGCCTGGTTGCGGTGCGAGACGACGTCGAGATTATCGAGCGTTGCGTGCGTTCACTGCTGGAGCAGTCCTACGGCAACGTCGAAGTCATCGTGGTTGACGACCTTTCGTCCGACGGAACGCGTGAGCTGTTGACGCGGCTCGGCGAAGAGCTCCCGATTCGGGTGATGCTCCTCGATGCCAACGTCGGTAAGAAGCGAGCGCTCACGTTCGCCGCCGAGCAGGCGACTGGCGACTTCTTCGTCTTCACCGACTCCGACTGCGTTGTCGAAGTCGAAGCGATCGAGCGTTGCATGTTGGCGTTTCAGGCGCATCCGGGTATCGGCGCGGTTAGCGGGCACGCTCGGGCGCTGAATGCGGATCGCAACATTCTGACGCGCGTGCAGGATGTCTGGTACGACGGACAGTTCGGCATCGCCAAGGCCGCCGAATCGGTATTCAGATCGGTGACCTGCGTGTCGGGGCCGCTTGCGGCTTTCCGCCGCGAGGCGATCTACAACTATTTGCCCGCGTGGGCCGGCGATCATTTCCTCGGTAGCGAGTTCAGGTTCGCGACCGATCGTCAACTGACCGGTTACGTGCTCGGCCAGAAATGGCGCGGTCGCAAGCTGAAGGAGCAGTACGCAAGCTCCCCGTTGGTGAGCGCGATCGACTATCCCGAACTGCGGTGGGGCGTCGCATACGTCCGCTCGGCGCGATCATGGACTCACGTACCAGACACCTTCCGGCGGATGATTCGGCAGCAGGTGCGGTGGAAGAAGAGCTTTGTGCGCAACATGTTCTTCACCGGCACGTTCTACTGGAGACGCGGCGTCTACCCATCGATGATCTTTTACAGTCACGCCGTGTGGGTCGCGCTGGCGCCGGTGCTCGCATTCCGGCACATCGTCTGGTTGCCCTTGCACGGGCAGTACTTCCTCGTGTTGTTGTACCTGTGCGGCGTCAGCTTCAAGGGCGCGATCTGGGGTATCGGGTATCGAATCCAAAACCGTGGCGACGGTAGGTGGATCTATCGGCCGCTGATGAGTCTGATGTCGGCGATCGTGCTGTCGTGGCTGCTGATCTATTCGGTTGCCTCATTGCGCAAGAACATCTGGGCGCGCGGATGACCAGACCGACGATGCGAAGTAGCCGGCTGTTGTCAGTGACGGTCGAGGTGCTCGTCGTGCTTGCCGTGGCGCTGATCTACGTGATCCTCGTTACGCGCGGGCGGGTTTTCCATTGGGGTTTTTGGTGACCACCCACCTCGCCGTGCCCAAGGCGCCACCGCCGATACCACCGTCGCGTCACAGCGATGCGCGGTTGCACGTTCTGCTGTTGCTGGCACGGCTAGGTCTTGCACTAGTCGTTGCCGTGGGGATCGCCGTCCCCGTGCTTGCCTACCGCTATTTCCACCACATCGTGTTGCTCGGCCAGCAAGGCCGCGTGCCGAGCGTCACGTTGACCCAGGCAGAACTGACGCAATACCAGCGATTTGCTGCCTCCGGACCGCCGACGTTCGTCACGCTCGGCTACAGCGACATCGGCACCCATGGTCGTTCGGACGATTCGCGCATCACCCAGACGGTGCAGGCAGCAGACTTCGCGCACGAGCTGGCAATGCTGAAGGCTGCGGGCTTCGTCTCGATCGATGCCCAGCAAGTGGTCAGTTATCTTCAGGGCAATTACACGTTGCCAAAGCATGCGGCGCTGATCTCGTTCGACGGCGCGCGAGAACGAGACTGGACCGAGGCCGATCGAATCCTCGGCGCGTACCACGATCGCGCCATCGTGTTCGTCGACCCAACGGTGATCACCAGCAAAAGAACGCCCTATCTGAGTTGGACCCAGTTGCGGACGATGGCCGCGTCGGGTCGCTGGTCACTGGGCCTCGACATTGCGGCTGCAGCAGCAGCGAGACAGGTCGTAATCGATGCACACGGCACTACAGGCCCTGCCGTCGTAGAACATCAATGGCTGCAGGCAAAAGGGCGCGCCGAGACGGCGGCTGAGTACAAGTCGCGCATCAAGACAATGCTCGATTCAGAGCTCGCGATACTCACAAAACAACACCTGCCGAGGCCGCGACTGCTCTCGCAACCGTTCGCGGCAGGCTATCCGCTCGCCAGAGTAAGCAGCACATTCGACGAACTGACGAGCGTCGCGGGTTCGATGTTCACCGGCAGCCTGATCAACCTTGTCCCTGACCAGTCGGTCGACAAGCAGTATCGCGCCGAACGGCTGCTACCGCGGCTGCAGGTCTACGGCTCGACGTCAACACAAGAACTCTTCAGCCGGATCGAGGCGGCGTCATGAGAGTGAAGAACCTGAAAAGCGAGAATGCCGGACGACGAATAGGCCGCTCGGCAATCGTGCTCGTAACTGTTCTCGGCCTCATCGGGCTCACGCCAGTGGCTTTCGCCTTCGTCACCACGTCAGCCGCTCACGCGCAGCAGTTAGCCGCCGATCCCGGCCGCCACGGGCCACCCGGCGGCGGCCCCGGTGGCCCCGGCGGCCCGGGCGGTCACGGCGGCGGCTCAGGTGACAGTTCGAGTCCTAGCGCCAGCCCAACCCCAAAGGATCCGCCGCCGTCGCCTTCACCGTCGGCCGTCCCGCCTCGGATCACCGGCGTCACCATCGCCGAGCCGCACGCAAATGCCAGCGTTTCAGGCAAGGTGGAAATCCTGGCGGCCGTCAGTGGCCGAAGCTTCGGTACCGACGTCCAATTCTTCGTCAACGGCTCGCAAATCGGCACCGCGCATTCAGCACCGTACCGTCAGGAGTGGGACACCACCAAGGTGCCGGATGGCAAGGCGGTGATCGCCGTCCGACTGGCGTCGGCTCACAGCTGGTTGCCGGCGCTTCGTGGTGCCAGCCAGGAAACCGTGATCGTCAACAACAAGCCGACCCCCACACCGAGCCCAACGACAACGCTGCCTGCGACAACTGCGCCGACCACCGCGCCACCCGCAGCGATTCGGCATGAGCCGCTCGTTGTCACGCTCGACTTCGACGACGGCACCGCGGACCAGTTCCAGACTCTCGACATGCTCAAGTCGCGTGGCCTCGTCGGCACGTATTACGTGAATTCTGGCCGGGTCGGCTCGAGCAGTTTGTACATGACGCTGCCACAAGTGCTTGCCCTACAAGCGGCAGGTAACGAAATCGGCGGCCACACCGTCTACCACCTACACCTGGCCGAGCAGTCGCCGGCAGAACAGGCGCGACAAATCTGCGTCGACCGCGATCAGTTGCTGGCTGAGGGATTGAACATTACTGACATGGCGCTGCCGTTCGGCGAATTCAACCAGGCGACGCTCGCTGCGGCAAAAGCTTGCGGATACGACAGTGTGCGCAAGAGTGAAGGTGTGAGCTCATGCAACGACTGCCCTGACGGCGACGTGTTGCCCCCAGCCGATCCCTATCAACTTAAGGCCTTGTCATCGCTCGGCAACAAGACTCTCGGCTCGTCGGTGATCAATCACGTTCAGCATGCCGAGCAGGCGGGCGGGCTCGTGCAACTCGTGTTCCACCGAGTCTGTACGCAAGAGCCCTGTCGTGCAAACGCCCTGCAGCGAAGCCAGTTCGTGCAGGTGCTCGACTGGTTGGCGAATGCGCAGGCGCAAGGCGCGCTGACCGTCAAGACAGTGCATGAGGCGATTGGCGGTCCGCTCCGGCCCCCGGTTGCGGCTCCGGCGAAGACATCGACCCACCTTGTTGTTCCGAACGCGTCCTTCGAGCAGGGCCAGAGCGCACCTGGTGTCCCGGTGTGTTGGGAAGACATCGTCTCCGGAGACGGCAATCAACCGACGTGGTCGTTCGTGCAGGATGCACATTCTGGCAAGTGGGCACAGCGGCTCGACTTACCCGTGATCGGAGCCGGCGTGGCCCTTACGGTGACCCAAGACGAAGGCACCTGCGCGCCGTCGATAACCGTTGGTGATCGCTACACGATCGGCATCTGGTACAAGTCGAATGCGCCCATCCATTTGGTGGCGTACCGGCGGCTTCTTGAAGGTGGCTACCGTACGTTCGGCCTGAGCCAGGCCTTTCCGGCGTCGCCAGGCAAGTGGGCCTACGCAAGCTTCACCACTGAAGCGACCCCGCCGGGCGCGAACGCTGCGATCGCCC
Organism: Acidothermaceae bacterium; assembly: GCA_050743645.1. Lineage (GTDB taxonomy): Bacteria > Actinomycetota > Actinomycetes > Acidothermales > Acidothermaceae > JBOGEK01. The sequence goes on along the minus strand of JBOGEK010000281.1, from coordinate 3,388 downwards.
CAGGAGTCGCGATCAGAAATGCCGGGACCTTCACCTTCGACGACGTGACGCTGACCGATGCCGGTCCGACCCCCGCCGCCGCAAAGGGCGCCGGCTCCAACGTCGCTCCGTCACCAGCCGGGCTCCAAGTGCCGGTCGTTGCGAACCAGGCGAAGGTCAGCAAGGTGACACCCGCGTCGTGGCTTTCACGGTGGCCGTTCGCCGCGGGCCTGGCTGCAGCAGTGGTGGCGCTCGTGGTGATCGACCGGAGGCTCGCTTGGTTGCGACGCAGCACCTGGCGCCATCCCGCGCAGGCTGCTCGACGACACCGTGCCCGGGCCAGGCAGCAGCCGGGCGCGACCTAGTTTGCGCCAGACGGACCCTTCCGCTCGCACGTCGCCGCGGCTACGTTGCCTTCATGGCTGTTGGTGAGGTGGTTGCCTTCCCAAGTCGCGGCGAGGTCTTCATCGACCAGCGTGGCGAGGGCCGCACGATGCGGCTTGCCTGGCACCTCGACGCCGACGTTGTCGTCTTGAGCCTTTGGCAGCGAGACCATTGCACGGGCAGCTTTCGATTGCCGGTCGACGACGTGCCGCGGTTTGTGCAAGCGATGGTCGACGGGCTCGGTGCGATCGCGATGTCGCCGAGCGCGCAGGCGGCGCGGCTGCCGAACCGAGCCGCGAGCGAGTAATCACAAGACCAGAGGCGCGCAGCTAGATCGCGCAGCTGTCGTCGTCGCATGCACCGGCATCGGAGTCTGTTCTCTCCGAGCCGTGCACGTTCGTCGCGCCAGCGACCACGACTAACGGGTTGGCATCTGCCCAGGCCCGGCGCAGCGTCTCGAGCAACACGTCAGCAGACTGCGCGCCCGACACGCCGTAGCGGGCATCTATTACAAAGAACGGAACGCCGGAAATCCCATACGCCCCAGCCTGTTTCTCATCGGCTCGCACCGCATGCGCGTACTCGTCGGAAGCCAACACTCCGCGCACTACCGGCTCATCTAGTCCGGTCTCGATGGCAAGACGCACGAGTGTTTCGTGATCGCCGATCGGTTCGTTGTCGACGAAATATGCGCGCAAGAAACGTTCCTTCAGTGCGTCTTGCAGCCCGTGATCGGCGGCCAGATGCAACAGCCGGTGGGCGTCGAACGTACTCCCTGAACGCACGGTGTCGAGGTGGTAATCAAGACCTTCAGCCGCGGCCATCGTGGTCAGCCGGTCGTTCGCCGCCGTTGCCTGCGCTCGCGACATGCCGTACTTGTCGGCAAGGCGTTGCACGGGATCGCCTTCACGAACAGCCGGTGCCGCAGGGTCGAGTTCGAAGCTGCGCCAGCGCATTTCGACGTCCGACTTGTGTTCGAAGCTGTTCAGCGCCGACTCGAAACGACGCTTGCCTACGTAGCACCACGGGCACGCGACGTCCGACCAGATCTCGACTTTCATGCCACTCCTCGATCAGTTGACATCTACTGCAACCGGAGCAGTCATCGGGTTGTTCCGTCAGCGCCCGCGGCGACTCCGGCTGCTCCGGCTGCCATGCTGCCTTCCCGCCCTGCGAATCTCGCGGATCGCCGAGGCCTGCCACCCACGAATGCTGCGCCCACGCACCCGGTAGGGCGCGGGGCCGCGCCGGCGGTCGAATCGCGGACGCTGCCGGGAGACCTCGACGATGAAAACCACGACGAGGACGACGAAAAGCGCGCCGATGACGATTGCGATCCACTCGAGGATGCTGCTCGCCACGTCAACCGGCTTAGCGGAACACGATGGTCTTGTGGTCGTCGACGAGCACGCGATGTTCGAGGTGCCAGCGAACCGCACGCGCCAGTGCAAGACATTCGACGTCGCGGCCGATCGCGGTGAGTTGCTCGATGTCGTCTCCGTGGTCGACGCGGGCGACTTCTTGCTCGATGATCGGTCCCTCGTCGAGGTTGGCGGTCACGTAGTGCGCGGTGGCCCCGATCAGTTTGACGCCACGATTATGGGCCTGGTGGTAGGGCCGCGCGCCTTTGAAACTGGGCAGAAAAGAGTGATGGATGTTGATGATTTGGCCCGGTAGCCGTTCACATACGACATTGCTGAGCACCTGCATGTAACGCGCGAGCACCACAAGTTCGATCGCTTGTTCGTCGACAAGCGTCAGCAGTTGCTTTTCGGCGTCGGCTTTCGTCTCAGTCATCACCGGGATGTGATGGAACGGGATGCCATACGAGCGGGTCAGTGCTTCGAAGTCGAGATGATTCGACACGACGGCCGCGATCTCGGCGGGCAATGCGCCGATCTGCCAGCGGTAAAGCAGGTCGTTCAGGCAATGCCCCTGCCGCGAAACCATGATCATGATGCGTGGCTTCACTGCGACGTCGTGGAGCTGCGACTGCATGTCGAAGCGGGCGGACGTCGAGGCAAACGCGGCCTGTAGCGAGTCGCGGCTCTCGGTCGGATCCGTGCTCTCGAGGTGCACCCGCATGAAGAACCGGCCGGTATCGCGGTCGCCGAACTGCTGGCTGTCGACGATGTTGCAGCCGTGCTCGGCGAGGAATCCCGTGACCGCGTGCACGATGCCAACTCGGTCTGGGCAGGACAGCGTGAGGATGTAGCTGTCCACTCGCTGAGCTCCCGTCTCCCTGGTCACCTGCAGACCGCACGCTGCCGGCAGCTGCGTCGGCGCGTCCGTGTCGCACAATAGTGCTCAGCCGGTACTGCCCGGCGAACTGTTCGGCGGAATTCGAGGAGTCGCGTGATCTTCAAGGAGGTTCAAGACGGCCGTCCATACCCGGCCCACGATCTGAGCCTGCGCGATTGGGCGAAGGTGCCACCGCGCCAAATCCGGCTCGACGAACTCGTGACCACCAAGCGGGTGCTCGCTCTCGACGTCCTGCTCGACGACGACTCGACGTTCTACGGCGATCTGTTCCCGCACGTCGTGATGTGGGGTGGCCAGTTCTATCTCGAAGACGGCCTGCACCGCGCCTTGCGCGCCGCGTTGCATCAGCGGACGACGTTGCATGTGCGAGTGCTCGACCTCGATCATCCGGAGATCGCCGCCGAGATCGATCTCGACGTGGTGAGCGCGCTTCGAACCCACCGGTGAGCCGATGAGCGAATACCTACCTGAGCAAACCAGCGACGACCTCGACACCGGATGGGGTGACGACGAGCGTGCCGCCGAGGCGGCCGAACGCGACGCCGACTGGTACGAACGCGAGCGGCCGCCACATCACGGCGACTAGGGCTTCAAGGCAGCGCAGCGGTCCGCTGGTCAGCGTCGCGTCGATGGATTCCCAGCGCGGGGCTCAATGCCGGTGCAGAGACGATCATCTGTTCGGCGAACGGCTGCGCCGGCGCCGCGCCGAGGCGGTGTGTAGACGTTCCCGGCAGGTACCAAATATGGTCGCAGCGAGCCGATC
>JBOGEK010000280.1:0-2313 GCA_050743645.1 Acidothermaceae bacterium | reverse complement strand
ACGCCGATACCGGTGTTGTTGACGTTCGTCATCTGGTCACCGTGGCCGACGTAGGATTTGCGATCAACCCGCGAGCGGTCGAAGGGCAAGACCTCGGTGCAGCGACGCAGGGCCTCGGCGGCGCGTTATATGAAGAACTCGTCTACGACGGACCGCAAATCGTCAATCCCAATATTGTCGAATATCGGGTACCTCGAATGAGTGATCTACCCACGAAGATCGACACAATGATTGCCGAACGCGGCGACGGCGTCGGTCCTTACGGCGCGAAAGGCGCGGGTGAGGGCGCATTGAACCCGATGGGCGCGGCCGTTGCGGCAGCCGTAGCGCGAGCGACCGGGCATTGGCCAACGCGATTGCCCTTAACGCCTGAGCGCGTATGGCGGCTCATGAACGGACTACCAGAAAGCGACGACGAGTGAGCCGGCGCAAGTCGTCGTCGCGTGGAGGGAATCTGCGGCAGCCGTGACGACGTCGGGCTCCGCGGTCGCAAGCGGCGAACCATCAACGGGGTCGGCTCGGGTGCGCATGCCGGCCGAGGCGCGGCTGCTGTTCGTTGGATTGCTGCTGTCAGTAGCGTCGAACAACCTCCTGACGCCACTGCTTCCTGCGATCAGGTCAGGAATGGGCGTCTCCCTTGCGTCGATGGGAACGTTCGTTTCGACCTACGGATTCGCGCGACTTCTCGTCGATCTGCCTTCCGGCGCGCTTACTACGCGGGTCGGGCCGAGGCCGGTCGCCATCGCCGGGATCGCGCTCAACGTTGTGTTCTCGCTCGCAGCGGCTTTTGCTCCAAACTTCGGACTGCTCCTGCTGGCGCGGGTGGGCACCGGCGTCGGTGCTGGGCTGCTGGCGACGGTTGTCCTGTCGACCTTAAGTTCCATCGCACCGCCTGCCATTCGCGGAAAGGTGATGAGCCTGTACCAGGTCGCCAACAATCTCGGAATCGCGGTCTATCCATTGATTGGTGGGGCGGTGGGTACGTTGCTGGGCTGGCGGTGGGCTTTCGGCGTTGCCGCGGTAGCAGCTACGTCGAGTGGTTTAGTTCTCGCTCCTGTGCTTCGCCGGGTGTCTCAGGTGGCCACGCCGGCAGCAGCAGTTATGACTGTCGCGAAGGCCCGGCGGGCGTTGCCGATCCTCGGCTTGGCGGCGATCTTTGTCGGGGTCGTGGCCAACATGATCAACCGGCATGGCTTTCGCAACACCGTACTTCCGCTTTACGCGTCCTCCCACCTTGGTCTGAGCGAAGTTCAGACCGCGACCGGTATAACCCTCATGTCCTTGACCGGGATACTCGTCACGATCCCGGGAGCCGCACTCGGTGATCGGATCGGCCGCAAGCGAATCGTGGTGGCCGGCCTGGCGATTCTCGCGGTGGGCGATTTCGTCTTTCCGATGGTCGCAAACACTTACCTCACCTTCATTTTCGCGGCCATGCTGGTCGGCACCGGAGACTTCTTCTCCAGTTCGCAAACCGCCCTTCTCGCCGATCTGGTACCTGGCCCGCGGCGCGCGATGGTGCTCGGTGCCTATCGTTTCTGCGTCGATCTCGGGGCTCTCGTCGGTCCGACTCTGCTCGCCGCAGTGATGGCGTCGAGCGGCGCTAGCACGGCCATCACGACCGCTGCTGTCATACTCGCGTTTGCCGCGGTGGTGGGATTCGCTGGGATTCCGGGCACGGCGCGCGTTTCTGCTGCTGTATCGAACTGACCTTTGCGACTCGTCGAGCGATAAATGTGAACGAGTGTTGGCTGTCCGCTCGTCGTTCGGTATTCTGTCCGCAACGCAGTCGTGATCGTAGATTGGATCCCATGGCGCCCAAACGAGGTCGCAACCTCAGCACCGATCAGCGATTTACCGGCGTCGTCGATCAACTGGCCGGCGGGTACAAGACGATCGGGCAGATGGTATATGCCGTGTTGAAAGAGGCGATCCTCGGCGGCGCATTCGCCCCAGGCGAATGGTTGCGTCAAGAGTCGTTGGCAGTCGCGATCGGCGTTTCGCGAATTCCGGTGCGAACCGCGCTGCTCCAGCTCGAGTCGGAGGGTCTGGTCAGCTTTCACCCGCATCGTGGCGCCCGGGTCCGCACGTTGACATCAGGACAAATCAACGAGATTTACCGGCTGCGCACCCTGCTCGAGTCTTATGCGCTGGGCTTGTCGATACCGAATATGTCGAAAGAGCGCATCACGCGGTTGAAATCGCTGGCAAAGGAGCTCGACAAGCAGCCCGAGGGCGGCGGCTTCCTCGACGTCCGCGTGCAGTACTCTCGCGAACTCTACGACGCCGAGAACAACCCGCTGTTGCTTCAAC
>JBOGEK010000279.1:0-1792 GCA_050743645.1 Acidothermaceae bacterium | reverse complement strand
ATTTGAACGTAATCAAGTCGTCTCCGGACTTCAGCAGCGTGTAGAACTTGTAGTTGATCTCTGCCTGTCAGGCGCTGCCGACCTCGATGTGCTGGCGCTCGACATGCAGGCCCGACTCGATCAGCGCGCGGGTCATCTCGGCACGCAGGTCGGCGTAGTGGTCGACCGGCGCGACGGGGAAGTAGCCGCCCTTGTTGCGCACCTTGTAACCCCGGTTGCCGCCCTCTTCAGCGCGGCCGGTGTTCCACACGCCTGCCTCGGCATCGATGTGGTAGTAGCTCTCGTGCTGGTTCGTCTGGAACCGGACGTCGTCGAAGACGTAGAACTCGGCCTCAGGACCGAAGTAGCAGGTGTCGGCGATCCCGGTGCTCGCGAGGTAAGCCTCGGCCTTCTTCGCGACGTTGCGCGGGTCGCGGCTGTAAGCCTCGCCCGTGAGCGGGTCGTGGATGAAGAAGGTCAGATTCAGTGTCTTCTCGGCACGGAACGGGTCGAGCACTGCGGTCGAGGGGTCGGGAAGGAGCAGCATGTCTGACTCGTGGATCGCCTGGAAACCGCGGATCGACGAACCGTCGAAGCCGAGACCGTCGGTGAAGACCGCCTCGTCGAACGATTCGGTCGGCACGGTGAAGTGCTGCATGATGCCCGGCAGGTCACAAAACCGGACGTCGACCGACTTCACGTCGTTGTCGCGGATGTACCCCAGGACCTCGTCGGCGCTGGTGAACATGTACTTCCTCCTCGAACTGGCACTGCCGTGATGGGCAGTGACGGGCACTGGTTCGCGCTGGCGGGCACTGGCAGTCGCTGCCTCGCACAGTAGGGAACGGCGGTTTCTCTCGCGTGTCTCGAATGTTTCCTGTGCGTTACGACGACGACGCTGTCGGCCCAGCCGCCACAGAATCCGACGCGAAGGCTATCGTGACGGGCGTGGGAAGGGTGAGTGGGTCGTGGCTTGAAGGCCCTGGTGCGGCACTTCGGTCGGACGACGATCCCGCCGCCTATCCCGGCAAGCGGCTCGGGCTGCCACCGACCGGCACGGGCGCGGTGGCCGGGTTCGGCCGTCGCCTGGGCGCGTTAGTCGTCGACTGGATCATCTGCCTGCTGGTCGCATCGGCGTTTACTCGCCACGCGGCCTTCGATGGGCGCGATCCGATGAATCCGGGCTGGCCCGTGCTCGTGTTGGCGGTCGAGTACATCGCCTTGCTGGCTTCGGTCGGAACCACCCTCGGAATGCGCGTGTTCAGCATTGGCGTGCGCCGCCTCGACGGTGGTCGGGTGTCGCTGCTGTGGGTAGCGGTTCGTACGATCATGCTGCTTCTCGTGGTCCCGGCGGTCGTCTACGACCGTGACCAGCGCGGGTTGCACGACAGGGCCGCGGGCGCTATCGCCGTTCGGATATAGCGGGGGCCGGACTAGCGCGGCGGACGGACGCCCTTCGGCATGCGCACGCCCTTGGGCATCGGGCCCTTCGGGATCGGGATGTTGAGACCACCGAGAGCGCGCATGCGGCCCTCGATCTGGTCGACGGTGACACCTTTAAAGGTGCGCGGCAGCCGGGTCATCTTGCGTTCAAGCTTGCCGAGCTTGACCTGGCCCGGCTCGTTGCCGACCAGGATCACGGTCACCGGCGTGCCGCTCGCCACTCGGGCGATGCGCTTTTGCTGGTCGGTGATCAGGGCGTTCAACCGCTCGGTCGAGCCCTCGCCCACCAAGATGATGCCGGGCTTGCCGACGACACGGTGGACGACGTCTTGGTTGCGGGTGATGGCGACGTTAGGGGTGAGTCGCCAGT
>JBOGEK010000278.1:0-4026 GCA_050743645.1 Acidothermaceae bacterium | reverse complement strand
GGCGAGCGCATCGTCTACATCCGCACCCTGGTGTCGGGTAAGACTGGCAGCGAAGCAGGCCGTTCGATCGACACGATCGCCAACACCGGCCAGTACCTGTAAGGCGCCGGAGTGCAGCCGCACGCCGGAGTTCAGCCGGACGTCGGAGTTCAGCCGGACGGCGGAAGCACACCTGCCAGTTCGAGCAGGTGTCGTCCGTCAGGCACGAACTCGAACGTGGGATCCGCGAGCCGTTCGGCGAGCGCTTGTGGCGACCACCACTCGCCCCACGCAACTTCTTCGGGCTGGTGAACGATCGGACCGTCCCACGTTACGGTGTAGGCGTGGTAGATCGCTCGCACCTGGTGATCACTCCACAGCGTGGTCAGTAGTGGCGTCAGGCTGACGCCGGTAATGCCTAGCTCCTCGGCGAGCTCGCGCAGGGCACCGGTGGCTGCCGTCTCGTCGGCTGCCAGCACGCCGCCGGCCCAGCAGTCGTAGGCCCCGGGGTAGATGTCTTTCGTGGTGGTGCGCCGATGGACGTAGATCCTGCCGTCGTTTCGACGAACCAAGATGGCCGTCGCTCCGTGCAGGAGGTTGTCGTGCCGGACTTGGGCGCGCGTCGCAACGCCGCACGGGTGACCGGCATCGTCGAGCACCGCGACAAGCTCGGCGCCCGGATCTTGAGGCATGGCGGCAATTATCCGCTCACACACTCGCGAGGAGGACCTCGCGTCGCGCGAAGACCGTAGGCTGGGCTGGTGAGCGTGCAACGGGTCATGGGAATCGAGACCGAGTACGGCATCTCCGTGCCCGGTCATCCGACCGCGAACGCGATGGCGGCGTCGTCCCAGATCGTGAACGCCTACGTGCCCGGAGCGCTAGCTCGTGAGCGGCGGGCGAGGTGGGACTTCGAAGAGGAGAACCCGCTGCGCGACGCCCGCGGCTTCGACATGACCCGCGACGTCGCCGATCCAACCCAGCTGACCGACGAAGATCTCGGCCTGGCGAACGTCATCTTGACCAACGGTGCGCGGCTGTACGTCGACCACGCCCACCCCGAGTATTCGGCTCCCGAGGTCACCAATCCGATCGAGGGCGTGTTGTGGGACAAGGCAGGCGAGCTGGTGATGGCCGAGGCGGCCCGCCGTGCTGCGACCGTGCCCGGCACCTGGCCGATCCAGCTCTACAAGAACAACACCGACAACAAAGGCGCCAGCTACGGCTGCCACGAGAATTACTTGACGAAGCGCTCGACACCGTTCTCCGAGATCGTCCGCCATCTGACCCCGTTCTTCGTTTCGCGGCAGGTTTTCTGCGGCGCCGGCCGGGTCGGAATCGGTGCCGACGGTCGCGGCCAGGGTTTTCAGATCAGCCAGCGTGCGGACTTCTTCGAAGTCGAGGTCGGCCTCGAAACGACGTTGAAGCGACCGATCATCAACACTCGCGACGAGCCCCACGCCGACCCGGAGAAGTACCGTCGACTGCACGTGATCATCGGCGACGCGAACATGAGCGAGATTTCCACCTATCTGAAACTCGGCACGACTGCGCTCGTGTTAGCGATGATCGAAGACGGGTTTCTGTCCGTCGACTTTTCGGTCGACGGCCCAGTGGGTGCGTTACGCGCGATCTCGCACGACCCGACACTGAAGCACCGAATTACGCTTCGTGACGGGCGAAAACTCACGGCGGTGCAGCTCCAGATGGAATACCTGGAGCAGTCGCGTAAATACGTCCAAGACCGCTTCGGCGCTGACGTCGATGACGCCACCAAAGATGTGCTCGACCGGTGGGAATCGGTGCTGACCCGACTCGCCGAAGACCCACGTCAGCTCGCGGGCGAACTCGACTGGGTGGCAAAACTTGCGATCCTCGACGGATATCGCGACCGCGAGAACCTCGACTGGGCCGCACACAAGCTTCAATTGGTCGATCTGCAGTACCACGACATCAGGCCAGATCGGGGTCTCTACAACCGGCTGGTGGCGCGGGGGAGCATGCAAACGTTGCTCGACCCGTTCGCAATCGAGCGCGCCATGAGCGAGCCGCCCGAAGATACCCGTGCGTACTTCCGTGGCCGCTGCCTGGCCAAGTTCGGTGGCGAAATCGCGGCAGCGTCATGGGATTCCGTCATCTTCGACTTGCCCGGCCGTGAATCGCTGCAACGCGTGCCAACGTTGGAACCGCTGCGCGGCACGAAAACGCATGTGGGCGACCTCATCGACCGTTGCGAAACCGCCGCCGAACTCGTCGCAGCAATCACCGGTACTCGCTAGTCACGCGCTGTCACACTCGTCGGATCAAGCGTTCGACCGGGGAGTGTCGTGAACGTCGATTCGGTAATCACGTGTGGATGCTTCGCGCTCGTTGGTGCGTTCATACTCGAAGTTGCCGCGCGCCAGCGCTGTGCGCCACCGTCCACCCGCCTGAATTAGATCGGCCAGGTTTCGCGGCGCCAGCCGGCGTCCCAGAACATCCACTCGTACTTCGAGGTGGTGAGGACGTGCTCGCGCATGAGTTCGCGCTGCGCCGCCCCGACCGACTCGCCCACCTCGTCGACGACGTCGAGCACGGCAGCCACCACAGCCGCGAACTCCTCGCCACCGTAGGTCTCGATCCAGCGCGCGTAAAGCCGTTGCGGTGACGAAGCGGCAACGAGTGCGTTGCCCACCTCGGCGTAAACCCAGTAACAAGGCAGGACGGCGGCCAGCCCTTGCGTAAAGTCGCCCTGCGAACACACCCGCAGCACGTACGAGGTGTAGGCGAGTGTGGTCGGACCAACCGGCTGGCCGAAGGCTTCGGGGTAGTCGGCCGCGAGGGCTTCGGCGAACCCCGCATGTAGCGACGCCTCTACCTCGATGGCTTGGTGGGCGTGCGCCGCGAACATGGCGGTCGTCAACTCGTTCGGTGCCTTGGCCGCCACGAGCGCGAGTGCCCGTGAATAGTCGCGCAGGTAGTGCGAATCCTGCCTGACGTAGTGGGCGAAGCACTCCATGGGCAATGTGCCGTCGGTCAACCCCGTCACGAACGGGTGGTCCAGGATTTGCTTGTAGACCGGCGCCATCACCGACCACAGTTCGTCACGCAACGGCATTTGCAACGGCATTGGCACCGGCATTGGCATGCTCCCCGAGGTGTTGCCGTTCTCGTCCGACACTCGTCGCCCGACCTTAGCGTGACGGGGAACTCCGGCCGCGATCACGTAACGGTACGTGGCTGGCCTGTGAGGCTTACCTGTGGGCGATCTCGGTCGAAGGTAATGTCGGAGCAGCAATGCCGGTCGCCTTCAGGAGTCCGGCGGCAAAGTAGCGGGAGGACGTATGTCCGAGAAGGACACCGGCGGTCAGCAGCGAGGCTCGCGGCGGTCGGCCGAGACCGACCAGGCCGTCGAGGACGACGCAGCCAGCACCGACGTCCAAGAGCGTCGCGAGAAGCTAGACGAAGACGTCGACGCGATCCTTGACGAGATCGACGAGGTCCTCGAAGAAAATGCCGAAGAGTTCGTGCGGTCCTACATCCAAAAGGGCGGCGAGTAAGCGGCGGGTGCGTCGCGCGATCGACACCGCAAGCCGGTAACGTCCGCAGTCAGGATGATCGCGTCGCGGCCGAACGGTCGGCCGCAGTGCCTTTGAGAGGCGGCGGTCATGAGAGAAGGGGCTCGCATGGCGGGAACGACTGACGGGTTGGGGCGCTTGCCGTCGGCCTTCCACCAGCCAGGGGTCAACTCGTTCGCCGACTTCTTGTCGATGCACGCGCCCGAGATGCTGCCCGGCGGTCGCAATCTTGGCAGCACCGGCCACCCGCCCCTTGAGGTGCCGCATGGCACGACGATCGTCGCGGTCACGTTCAACGGCGGAGTCGTGATGGCGGGCGACCGCCGCGCGACGATGGGCAACATCATCGCCCAGCGCGACATCGAAAAGGTCTTCCAAGCCGACGACCACTCCTGCGTCGGCATCGCCGGCACGGCGGGCATCGCCATCGAAGTGGTTCGGCTGTTCCAGGTCGAGCTCGAGCACTACGAAAAGCTGCAGGGCACGACGC